>NZ_NFUX01000193.1:0-263 GCF_002264385.1 Paenibacillus sp. VTT E-133280 | reverse complement strand
CGATCAAGAACGGAACAGCCACCCTCGTAGCTGGAACGGATTGCACAGTCAGCGGATCGACGGTGACGATTAAGAAATCATATCTGGCGACACAAGCGGTAGGAACAACCACGTTGACGTTTAGCTTTAGCGCGGGAGCTGCGCAATCCCTGGCAGTTACGGTGACGGATACGACAACACCAGTATCCAATTCCACAATAACGCCAACAACCGCAAGCTTCGATAAGAAAATAGCGAATCAAGCTGATGTAGCAGTAACTATG
>NZ_NFUX01000053.1:0-53717 GCF_002264385.1 Paenibacillus sp. VTT E-133280 | reverse complement strand
TGTGCAAAGAACGGTAAAAATCCCGTTCATCCAGCCAAATGAGTGAAAAGAGGGGCATAACTGCCCCAGAAAGTGTCTCATCCAGCCGGAAACGGGCAATTAACGGCATAATTGCCGTAGAATGCCCCATCCCTTTAACCGCTCAGTCCACCCGACTGAGTCAAGCCAGACCATCATCAAACAGGCAGGGGAGTGAACTCATGAAGATCATGACGATTTTAGGCACGAGGCCTGAAATCATCCGCCTCAGTGTTATCATTCCGCTTCTCGACGAACATGCTGAGCGGCACATCCTGGTGCATACCGGCCAGAACTTCACCGCCAGTCTCAGCGGCATTTTCTTTGCAGAGCTGGGACTGCGGGCACCGGATTATGTGCTGCAGGATAAGCAAGCAGGACTCGGCGGCCAGCTTGCCGCCATGTTCGGAGGGCTAGAGAGCATTTTACAGAAAGAACAGCCAGACCGTGTCTTGCTTCTGGGGGATACGAATAGCGCGTTATGCGCGATTTTGGCGGAACGAATGGGTATTCCGGTGGTGCATATGGAGGCAGGCAACCGCTGCTATGACCTAAAAGTGCCCGAAGAGAAAAACCGCCGTGTCATAGATGCCGTTTCGACCATTAATATGCCATATACACAGCAGAGCAAAAGACATCTAATCAGCGAAGGCTTCCCAAGCAGACGTATTGTGTTAACAGGAAATCCGATTCATGAGGTCATGACTCATTTTGGAGCAAAAATCCAGGCCAGCAGCATTCTGGAGCAGCTGAATCTTACCTCAGGGCAGTATTTCCTAGTCACAGCACATCGTGCAGAGAATGTAGATGATCCAGAGTCCCTTGTACAAATTATGTCAGGTCTTAACGCAGTGGCTGAGCATTTTGGAATTCGTTTAATATGCAGCATTCATCCTCGCACTCGCTCCAAACTAACCGAGCAATTTTCTCTTCCAATGAATCCTCTCGTTGAATTTCATGAGCCCTTCGGATTTTTTGATTTTGTTTATTTGGAACAGCATGCCTTATGTGCCATTACCGATAGTGGGACTGTTCAGGAGGAATGCTGCTTGATGAAAGTACCAACCGTTACGATTCGCAGAACAACGGAGCGTCCAGAAACGGTGGATTGCGGAAGTAATGTGGTATCAGGTGTAGACCAGAAAAGTATTCTACGTAGCGTCAAGCTGATGACGGCACTTCGTCGGGATTGGGAAGCTCCGGAAGGGTACTTGACTCCGGATGTTTCGGTAAAGGTAGTTAAATTTTTGCTTGGAGGGAACCTGCATGTTCAATAATAAACGGATTGTGGTCACAGGCGGCACCGGTTCCTGGGGGCATGAGCTGATTAGGCAACTTCTGCCGCAAAATCCTAAGGAAATCATCGTATTCTCCCGCAGTGAGTCCGCTCAGGTGGCGATGAGCCGGGAGTTCGAGGATCAACGTCTCAGCTTTATCATTGGCGATATCCGTGACAAGGATGCGCTGATCGCCGCCTGCCGCGGCGTTGATTATATCTTCCATTTGGCGGCGCTCAAACATGTTCCGGTCTGTGAAGATCAGCCCTATGAAGCGCTCAAAACCAATGTTGTAGGCACTCAGAATGTGATCGAAGCAGCCATTGTGAATGGCGTTGAGAAAGCCATCTACATTTCTACGGATAAGGCTGCAAACCCGTCGAACTTCTATGGAATGACCAAAGCGATTGGGGAAAAATTGTTCGTCTATGCCAATCTAATTGGCTCAAACACCCGCTTTGTAACCGTACGTGGAGGGAATGTGCTCGGAACGAACGGCAGCGTAGTACATTTGTTCATGAAGCAGATCAAGGACAAGGGACAGGTACGTATTACCGATATGAAAATGACCCGCTTCTTTTTTACCCTGCGCGATGCGATTACGTTGTTATTTAAAGCTTCTGAGGTTAGCTTAGGTGGAGAAATCTTTGTCATGACGATGCCTACCTGCCGGATTATCGACCTGGCTGAGGTATTAATCGAGGCCTCAGGAGAGCCGAATGTAAGTATTATTGAGACCGGAATTCGTCCGGGGGAGAAAATACACGAGATTCTAATGAGCGATTTCGAAAGCTTAACAACCGTTGTCTACGATGAACAGTATCTAGTGATCCTCCCTACACTGAACATGCCAGAGTTAAAGGCACATTATAGCGCTTATCCTCATGTCTCTTTTAATAGCTTCAGCTCCGAGACGAATCTAATGGATCAGGAAGAGATCAAAAGCATCTTGATTCGAGGAGGGTTCCTGCAATGAAGCTGCTTATCCTTGGTGGAAACGGTATGGCGGGGCATATGCTGGCGGATTATTTCCGCCGCCAGGGCAAGCATCACGTCTTCCATACAACCCGGGATAAGAGCGATCTTGGCGGGCTGTATGTAGATGCGAACGATATAGCCGGAGTAGAGAAGCTGGTCCATATCGTCTCCCCTCATTGCATCATTAATGCGATGGGGGTACTCAATCAATTCGCAGAACGTGACAAAATTGGCGCTTACCACGTGAATGGCTTTCTTCCTCATCACTTGTGGCGGATGGCGGAAGTTGTGCATGCAAGACTTATTCATATCAGTACCGACTGCGTGTTTGAAGGAACACGCGGGGGGTACACAGAAGAGGATGTTCCTGATGGAACTTCTGCTTATGCGATTTCGAAAAGTCTTGGTGAGGTGCGGCAACCTGGACATCTTACGATCCGCACTTCGATTATTGGTCCGGAAATCCGCCCGGACGGCATTGGTTTGATGGATTGGTTTCTGGCACAGCGTGGTCAAGTGTCAGGATACCGCAGGGTGATGTGGAACGGAGTCACTACACTCCAATTAGCTAAGACAATGGATAAGCTGCTGGACTCCACGGTATCGGGGCTGATCCATTTAGCGCATCCGAAGCCGGTGAGTAAGTATGAGCTGCTTCAGCATATTCAGGCTGCTTTTCATAAAGAGGATGTGGAAATCATCCCTGAGGATGAACATGTTCAAGATCGAACATTAGTGAATACAAGAACGGATGTTAATTTGCCGTTGCCTTCGTACCCATTGATGCTGCAAGAGCTGGCTGACTGGATGAAACAGTCAGAGATGTCCCCATGAAAGGTCAAAAACTACTGATTACGGGGGCTGCTGGATTCACCGGTCGACATGCCGTTCATTTGTTCTTGGCAGGAGGTGCTGAGGTTACCGCTGTGGTGCGTCCGCCATCGACAGCGGGTGCCCTGGCTTCCGCCTTGTTTCCAGAAGGAGTGAAGGTTTATTACTGTGATTTAAGCAATCGGAAGGCCGTAGCTGAGATGATCAAGGAAACTACGCCGGAGGCTGTTCTTCATTTGGCAGGAAACAACTCGGTGCCCGAGTCTTGGCGTAACCCTTTGCTCTTTATGGAGACGAATGTGATGGCTACGTTGTATTTGCTCGAAGCCATGCGAAGTCTACCTGCCAGTCGAATTCTTGTAGCAGGCTCACGGCTTAAATTCAAACCGGGTGTGGTGGCAGGACCCCCACACCCATATAGCCTTAGCAAAACAATAGAAGAGCTGGTGTCTCTGGCTTGGGGGACGCTGTTTAAACAGCCTGTTCTGCTGGCTGAGCCCTGTAACCTAATCGGTCCCGGTCCTTCTACTGGTTTCTGCTCTTTATTGGCACAGCATATTGTTCGTAGTGAAGTACATGCAGGCGAAGGAATACCTCCCTTTAAACTTTCATCTCGTTATGCATTACGTGATTTTTTGGATGTACGCGATGCTGTAAGAGCTTATGATTTTATATTGCGCGAAGGTACTAATGGAACCATATATCAAATTGACTCAGGGACACAGCGGCAACTTGGGGATATTGCGGAGCAGCTGATAAGCCGCTCCAGTGCTTCAATTCCGATGGACTGGGGACCAGCGCAAGCTGCGCTCTCTATTGCGGTTAACGGAGTGGCAGGGGATAAACTAATAACTTCAGATGCCTTTGCAACACCTGAAGAAAATGTATCTTCACTGGGCTGGAAGCCGGGAATTGAGTTTAGTCAGTCCTTAACAGATATTCTGGACTATTGCCGCGTGAACTGGGAAGGACGGATGTTATGAGGCCGAAAGTATCGGTAGTGATTCCTTTTTATAACTGCCCTTATATAGAACATGCCTTGCAAAGTGTGCTTTCACAGTCTTGGGAGCCTTACGAGATCATCGTCGTCGATGACGGCTCGACAGTTCATGCAGATCTGATTAGACCGTATTTTCCACGAATTCATTATTTGGGAAAAAGTAACGGAGGGACTGCCTCCGCACTGAATCACGGTATTTTGCATGCAACCGGAGACTATGTGGCCTGGCTCAGCTCAGATGACTTATTCTATCGAGATAAAATCAATAATCAGGTGCTGTTCATGGAGCAGAACAACCTGTTCATCTCCTATACCAACTTCAATTTTATTAATGCTCAATCTCAACTACTTCAGATGAACGCATCGCTATTGTTTCCTAGTCATCTCGATTATTTACGTTGTTTTTTACAGGGGAACCCTATTAATGGCTGCACGGTCATGTTCAAACGAGAGGTGTTTGGAGCAATTGGTTTTTTTAATGAATCACTTCCCTATACACATGACTATGATTTATGGTATCGCGCGATTCTGAACGGGTATGCACCTGTGATGCTGAATCAGTCACTCACCGCTTACCGTAATCATGAAGGGATGGGGACGCTTAAGTATTATGATGTCATTATGGCAGAAGCAGCTGCAACCAACGCTCGCTACAAGGATCCGCTCCAACACTTGATCTCTTCTATGGGGGGGTAAGAAGGTTATGTACCGGGAAATTGAAGTGAATGACTTTCTACCAATCTTATTGGAGCAGTTGAAATTCTGTGAGAGTATACTGGATATCGGCAGCGGCACCGGTACCCTGCTTGAACGGTATGAAGCCGCAGTTGTCCTGGGACTAGAAATTCACAGACCTTACCTGCTGCATCGTGAATATAAATCACCTCACATCATTCCAGTGCATGGGGATGCTAGTCATATGGATAAATTATTTCTTCCTAAGACGTTCTCGGCAGTCACTTTTATCGATTCCATAGAACACTTTGAAAGGAAGGAAGGACAGAGATTACTCGGGATGGCCGAGAGAATCGCCTATAATCGTGTAGTCGTGTTTACACCTCGGGGTTTTTTTCCGCAGGAGGGAACGGACCATTATCACTTGCAAGGAGAACATTATCAAAAGCATCGGAGCGGATGGGAGCCGGAGGACTTTATGGAGCTGGGGTATGCTGTAACTGTACTTAAAGGCTTTCATCATGCTCAAAATCCATCGTTTCGTGAGGCGTATGGTGAAGGCCATGCTCCGGTAGATGCCTTATTAGCTTGTAAAACAGTATAAAGAGCGAGCTTCAGGTGAAGGAGGTGAGCGCATGAGTGAAGAACCTAAAGTGTCGGTGATCATTCCTTTTTATAACTGTCCATATGTGGATCTCGCCATCCAAAGCGTCTTGGAACAAAGTTATTCGAACATAGAGATCATTGTAATCGATGATGGATCTACGCTTTGGATGGAGAAGCTTGAGCCCTTCAGAGATAAGATTAGTTATATACGAAAAAGCAATGGAGGAACCGCCTCCGCACTAAACAAAGGGATAGAAGTGGCTACTGGAACTTATTTTGCTTGGCTAAGTGCTGACGATCTATTTCATCCGAATAAAATCAAACACCAGATGCAAATGCTCAAGAGCACAGGGACTTTGTTTAATTATACTGCCTATTATTATATAAACGAGCAGGGTGAGCGGATTTCCGAGACGATAAGTATGATTTTTAACAGCAGGGCCCATTTTATTGAGACTATGATGTTGGGCTGCCCGGTAAATGGAAGTACTGTTCTTCTCCATATGGGGATCTTCTGTGCAGTTGGGAAATTTAATGAGAAATTGTTGTATACACAAGATTATGATCTATGGTTGCGTATTTTGCCGTATTATTCATGGTCTTATATAGAGGAACCGCTGCTTGATTACCGAGTTCATAATGAAATGGGCTCAGTGATTCACAAAGAGGAGCAGAAAAAGGAGATTGAGCAGGTACAAGCAAGACATCGCCGGGTTCTATCACGCTTGTTGCAAAAGGAGAGAGGGAAATGAAATTAATATTTCCTGTTCTAACTCTAACTAGAGGCGGGGCGCAGCGTATGCTCACGGAGCTGGCTAATCGTCTGACAGAAATGGGTCATGAAGTGACGATCCTCTTACCCAGCGATGGTGTCGTAGAATACGAGATGAAATGTAAACTGATCTATGCAAAAGAAGGAGAACTGGCAGCAAGCGATTTTCCTGCAGGAGATGTGATTATCTCCAACTTCTATACCACAGTCGAGGTATCACAGCAGGCAAGTGAAGAGGGGAAAGGTATTCATGTTCGATTGGCGCTTTGTTATGAGCCTACCTTTTTACCTGACAATAGCCGTTCTTTTTCATCGTATAATATTGCACCTAACCTACTCGTTCTATCACACTGGCAACAAGGAATTGTCCAGATGAACCATGGGATTAAAGGGAGAATCGTGCCGATCGGAGTAGGTCCTGTTTTTAAAAATACGAAAATCCGTGATCGTAATAAAAGGCTGGTAATTTCTGCGATTATGCGAAAACCAGAGGGTGGATTCTCAGCTCACCGTGAGCAGGATTATTTACTTCAGCAATTAAACAAGGTTAAAGCCTACCATCCTGAGGTCGAAATATATTTAATTTCTCCTCCCGGAGAACAAGCGGAATCTACAACACTACAAGCCCTAGTGAACGACGAACGTTACCAAATAAGAACTCCAGCGAATGATACAGAACTCTGTTTCCACTATAGTGAGAGCGATATTTTTGTAAGTTCGAGCACGTATGATACAGGTTCGTTACCAGGGATCGAGGCTATGCGTTGTGGTGCAGCGCTCGTTACGGTTTACGCCGGCGGGAATAAGGAATATTGTACACATGGTCATAACTGCTTAATGTCCTACCGATTTGAGAATCGGCTTGCAGATGACATTATAACCTTAATCAGAGATCCGTCTTTACGTCAACGATTGGCTCGTAAGGGGGAAGAGGTTTCACAGGAGTTCACTTGGGAAAAAAGTACACGAATATTTCAAAATATGTTATTTGAAATTGTATCAAGAAATCCATCTTAGTATGTCCCAAAATTATAAAGAACCTTCAAATCCACATAAAGTGGTTTGAAGGTTCTTTTGCAGTTAAAAGATGGCAAAGGAGTTCATCATTTCACGAAAAGACTGCGCATATTTTTCCGTACCGTAACGTGAAACCATATAATTTCTTCCTTGCTGACGGAGTGCATTTCGCAGTGATATATTGTTCATTAGCTCTAGTCCTTCATTGACGGCCGTTTGTATGTTGCCAAGAGGATAAAATTTACCTGAAATATTATGCACAATAAAAGATCTAACGCCGTCGGAATCCGTGCTAAGCACGGGACAAGTACAGCAAATGGCTTCCGCAACGGCATATCCAAATCCCTCTGTAACAGAAGTGGATAACAGGAACCCTCCAGAATTAGCTATGGAGGAATAATAAATGGGCATCACATGGTTAGGGATGTTGGTAAAGGTACTTAGACGGTCGTTCAGACCTAACCTATGCAATTCTTCTTGGAAGAGCTGCTTTTGATCCTCTGTGGCTAATTCAGGATCATGAAACATCCATAGATGAAGGTTTGGTTTGTGAAGGCGAATTTGATGGGCAATTTTCAAATACTCCCGCCAATTTTTGTTGCTTTCCAGACGCCCGACCCAAGCGATGACCGGATCAGCCGGAGGATCGGCAGGGATATGCTGAAAGGACTGAACATCAACAATATTGGGAATGACATACCGATGTAGCCATGGACAGATTTCAATAAACAGCTCCAGTAAATGATCCGTTGGTGGGATTAAGACTGCGTTACAGTAGGAGCGGAAATAAGGGATAGCGTCTTTGATTAGATCTTCCGCATGACTCCGTTTTCCAAGTCCTTGAGATTCGTATATCAAAATACCGCCATAACCGAGCTCGCGCAGACGCTTAAGCAATAAATAATCGGATGTAACAATAATGGCATCATAGTTATGTGTCTCAAGAACTTCTTTAATCTCCTCATCTAAAGAGGAAATGAAGACCGGAAAGTTAGCCTTATTCTGGCTTCCTGAACCAGGCATTAGATATAAAACATGACATTCGATCCCATTCCGCTGGAGACTCTCGCACCGCAGCTTATTTAAAGTTTCCACCCCGCCACTCGGTATATAAAACGTGAATAAAACTTTCATGCACGTGCCTCCTGACTTTTGCGGAGCAATACCGACTTCGTTGAAATACGGCTTACTGTTTATAAGATACGCCGATGTGCATTCGCAGGTGACGGTAAACAGACATAGTTCCAAATCCTTTCAGGATAGCTTGTTCTTCGGAAGGTCATGCTAACGACTGTTACGCTGCACACATACAACAATAGAGATGGAGGATGAATTCATGATGCGATCCAAGATCAGCATGTCAGTCTCAGCCGCATTACTTCTAGGCTTGGTGAGTATTACAGGGTGTGGGACGAACACGGCAGAAAAGACTAATGTGCAAACTAATAGTGTCCGTGGGGTAAATGACGGACGTATCGGTGTAAACTCCGTACGCGGAGGAACAATGGGTACGCATAATATTACTAAAATGGAGGTCAGTCAGGAGCTTGCTGATCGTATTGCTGCTATGCCTGAAGTTCGTACAGCGAACGTAATGCTTGCAGGTAAAAATGCGTATGTCGCCGTAACGTTACATGATACAACTACTGGTCTTCGGGCCAAAGGTACTACATCGTATCGAGCCAAATCATCTACAGTTCCACACAATTATGGACCGACTGGAGTAATGTCGGGTACAGGAAGAGTGAAAATAGGGCACGATGGAATGAATGATACAGGGGCCGTAACGAATGGAACGAACGGAGCTCTGAGAGGCACTGTGAATACAGTCCCTGGTACAACAAGCACTGGACCTGCAACACTTGGCATGGGTACTCACAGAAATGGAACAACCGGAATGGGAAGTCTGGGAACAGGTACAGGTACTGGGACAACGGGGACCAGAACCCATACTTATAATAATGGACCTCTGCTGAATAGCAACGGTTCGAAACGTGATGTCAATATGGGAATGGGCATTGGTAATGGAATGGGCATGGGAACTAGAAATTCTAGCGGAACCGGAACCGGATCAGGGATGACAGATGGTTTGGGGACTGGAATGGGTATTCGCAGTACCACTCCAAACTACACCAATAGTACTCATGGTACGAATTATAGAAGTAATTCAACTCACATGAACGGTACTCATTCGACTCACATGAACAATACAAATAACACGATGAATATGAAAGAAACAGATACGGTTACTAAAGAAATTAAAGCGAAAATCGCTGCTGAAGTTAAAAAACATGATGCAACAATTAAGGATGTATATGTATCAGCAAACCCAGACTTTGTAGAGCGTGTTAACGTTTATGCAGAAGAGGCCCGTGCGGGTCATCCGATCAAGGGCTTTGTGGATGAATTCCGAACGATGGTTGAGCGAATTTTCCCAACGCGTAATTATTAATCAATAGTTCGATTTTATAAACAAAAAAAGCAACAGTCCTCTCCTTTGTGGCGAGAATTGTTGCTTTTTTATTATATAGCCACCTTATTAAATGGTAATTGGGCGACCGCCAATCCATACGCCTCGCAAATTCAATTCAGCGTCAAGACGCAGGATATCACCGCGTTTTCCGGCTTCCAAGGTACCGATGGAACGCTCCATTCCAATGGATATCGCCGGAGTAAGGCTTGCAGCATGGGAGGCCTCTTCTAGGCTGAGCCCTACTTCCTGTATGAGATAACGGAAGCCACGAATCATGGTAAGTGTACTACCCGCCAAAGCGGCAGGGTTATCTTTAAGTGTTGCGATGCCATCTTGAACTAGCACAGGTAAATCACCGATTGTATATTCACCATCACTTAGACCTGTTGCAGACATGGCGTCTGTAATCAATAACAAATTGTTATCTTTTTTTAGATTAGCCACTAGAGAAATCGCTGCAGGATGAACATGTATGCCATCGGCGATGATCTCCGCACGTATGCGTTTATCGAATAGTACAGCACCAGCAGCTCCAGGCTTGCGGTGATGTAGTGGTGTCATTGCATTAAACATATGCACGGCTTGATTTAATCCGGCATCTGCCGCAGCTATAACCTCTTCAAAGGAAGCATCGGTGTGACCAAGAGCCGCGGTAATACCATGCTTACGTAGCCAGAGGATAGCTTCTAGTGCACCTTCACGTTCCGGAGCCAATGTGACTTGCCGGATCATGCCTGGATAATCATTCTCCCATTGTTCCAGCCACTCAATATTAGCCAGAACAATATGCTCAGGATTCTGAGCTCCAGACCATTTCGGGCTGATGAACGGTCCTTCCAAATGCATGCCCACGATTTGTGTGTATGGCATCTCAGTGGCGCGATATGCGTTTATTTCAGCAAAGACTTGGTCAATGGCTGGCTTAGAGGCAGTCATAGTTGTAGCCAGCATGGTAGTTGTTCCCTGGGAGCTGTGAAATTTAGTGATGGTATTTAAAGATTCAGCATCACTATACATAAAGTCGTGGCCAGCTCCACCATGTACATGCACATCCACAAATCCAGGGATAAGCAGGTCTTCCGAAGCTTGACCACTAGCAGGCCAGTGAGCGTAAATCTCTGGAAGCCATGCTGCCTCGCCGGCATAATGAATCTGCTCACCAGATACTGCAATTACGCCATGCTTAATTAATCCTTGGGGGGTTAGCACCTTACCAAACAGTAATTTTCCTAGCGCTTCGTTTATTTCAGCCATTTTCCTGCTCCTTCATCTACAAGGACAATTACATTCGGATGGCTTTGCAGTAAAGATGCAGGGCACTGGGTAGTAATCGGACCTTCAACGGCATTCCGGATGGCTTCAGCTTTGCCGGCACCACGTACTAACAATAGAATCTGGCGAGCTTTCAGAATGTCGCCGATGCCCATAGTGACTGCTTGCCGTGGTACATCGTCCAAAGAGTCGAAGAATCTGGCATTTGCTTCCAGTGTGTCTTCAAGCAAATCAACGACATGTGTTTTGCTGCTCAGATTAGCATCTGGTTCATTAAAACCTATATGCCCGTTGCTTCCAATCCCAAGGATCTGCAAGTCAACCGGTCCGTTCTCTTCCAGCATTTTGTCGTATGCGCGGCACTCCGCTTCCATATCTGCAGCATTGCCGTTAGGGATATGTGTCTGCCCTGGGTCAATATCAATATGATTGAATAATTGCTCGTTCATGAAACTGCGATAGCTTTGCGGATGATCAACAGGAAGTCCGACATACTCATCAAGATTGAAGGAAGAAGCTTTCGAGAAGCTTACAAGTCCTTTTTGGTGCATTTCAACCAGTTTGGCATAAACACCAACTGGGGAACTCCCGGTCGCTAGACCGAGCACCGCTTTTGGATTGCTTTGAAGCAGGCTGGCAATTAGATTCGCACCCGTTTGTACAAAATCTTCATCACTGTTGAACTTAAGAATATTCATTAAGATTGACCTCCTCGTTTGTTTCGGTAATGTTGGACATTCAAATAAGATTGCTCCAGTCTAGGAATAAAATCCCCAAAACGGGTGCTGACCATTCCAGTAAACAAAATATCAATGATGTGTAGCTGGGCAATTCGTGAGGCCATATCTCCTCGGCGCATTCCTTTTTCCAGAGAAGAGGAGAACAGTGGAATATCAGCCAGAGTTGCCAAGGGGCTGCTGCCGTAAGAGGTTAAAGCGATTGTGCTTGCTCCGCTGGCTTTGGCACAAGTTAAAGCATCAATGGTCTCTGGGGTTTCCCCGGAATACGATACTGCGAATACGACATCGCCTTCAGAGAGCGAAGAGGCAGATGTAATCTGCATATGGGAATCGGCGAAAGCGGTGCAATTTACGCCAATGCGGATCAGCTTCTGATAGAAATCCTGTGCAACAATGGAGGAAGTTGCCATGCCGTAAAGATCCACTCGCCTTGCTTGGCACAATAAATTAACGGCTGCTTGTAATCGTTCCAGATCTAGGAGTGAAGTCGTATCCCGAATGGAGGTCAGGTGGTTCGTTTGCATCGCTTCCACAATAACGGAAAGCGGATTACCTGCAACGATATCTTGATAAGAAGAACCGCCATCCTGAGGCGCTGCATCGCTATGAGCAATTTCAGCCGCCAACTTTACTTTGAAATCTGGGAAGCCTTTAAAATGCAGAACCTTACAAAAACGTGTGATAGTAGCAGGACTAATACCGCATTGCTCTGCGAGTTCTGTGATGCCCATATGAACGATTTCACCTGGCGATGACAGGATCCGTTCCGCCAGCTTGCGCTCCATTTGGGAGAGCTTGGACTTTTCATGCTCAAGTGCATATAAAATTGGGGACATCCATTCACCTCGACTTCTAATGTACCTTTTTAAAATTATTTTTAAAAATATTTATTGAAATAAGAAAATTATTTTCATATTCAGAATAAAACAAAATCTAACCGGATGCAAGGGGTAAAAATGAATACAATAAGGATAATATGCGAGAATTATTAGTCTCTCTTCTATTTAAATAAAAACGGCCCACTCACAGAAGACTGCGAGGTGGACCGTTTTTGAACAATAACTGAATCGAGCTATACCGTAGAACGTTCAATAATGCGATACTCAAGCTTACGGTGTACAGGATGACTATCATTATTTTGGATCTGATCATAGATGATCCGAAAAGCTGTAACACCCATTTCAGGTAACTGGTTATCTATGGTGGTGAGACCTAAAGTTCGTCCGATCGGCTGGTCGTCAAATCCGATGACCGCCAGATCCTCAGGAATACGGATTCCGTTCTTCCACGCTTCGATGATCAGACCGGCTGCCACATGATCGCCTGATATAATCAGGGCATTGGGTCGCTTCTTCATTTTTAGCAGTTGGTGCAATACACGACCGCCATCCTCTTCATTCATACAGTCATACATCATCCATTCTTCATGAAAAGGCTGTCCGGTAGCGGCTAGAAAGTCACTAAAGGCAATTTGCCGGATGGAACTACTGCTGCCGTGCTGCCTGCCTTCACAGTAACCGATCTGTTGGTACCCCTTGTCACTCAAGTACTGCAGGCCGGAACGAAAAGCAGAATAATGCTCAATATACACGGAAGAGAAGCGGCATTCGCCTCTATCTTGGCAGATGACTATCGGGCCATATGCTGTATATTCTTCAATGACTTCTGAGCTCATTCTCGTAGATACAATTACCACGCCGTCAATTTCTTTGTTGCGCAGCATCTCCAGTACCTTGAGCTCTTCTTCATGACGATAATTGGTCTGGCACAGAATGAGTCGGTAATGCGCTAGCAGCGCTTCTTGGGCTAAGCCTCCAATAATTACAGAGAAATAAAAAAGGTTGATGTTAGGGATAATAACCGCAATGGCTTGGGTACGGCCGGTAATTAGATGTACGGCGTTCATATTACGCGTGTAGTTTAATTTTTCAATGGTATTTAGGACAATGGTTCTTTTGGCTTCACTTACATAAGGATGATTATTGAGTACTCGCGAGACCGTTGTCACGGAAACACCAGCCATACGGGCGATTTCTTTTATATTAGCCATTCGAGAACAACAGCCTCCCTTTGATGCTTGTGTGTTGTATATAGTCTTTTTATTCTATTATATCGTCCGTAAATTACATCGCAAATAAAAAGCTTGCTATGGAATCCATTTCATAAATTAGACTGTAATTGCAAGAGATTACCGGACTAAACCGGCGTAACCTAACGGGCGTGACGGACCGGTATCATCTAGTTTCATTTCTAATATAAAGGCAATAGGATCGGCTTCATTTAAAATCTACAAAAAACGGTTATCATCGTTAAAGATGACAACCGTTTTTCTTTGTAGCTATACAGTTTGTGACGCTTTTGGTGCTCTATTGCGCAGTATCTCCCACACAATAAATGCAAGGACAAGCAGCTGAGGCACTAAAGTTTCCCAAGTTGGATACATCCCCAGCCAGCTAATAGAAGGTAACCCATCCTGTACATGTGCGGGTAGTTTCCCTGCGACTTGAAGGGAGTGAATGCTCTCTCCAAGAAAGCGGAATACTAAATAGTAAATAAGAAGTGTAGCTGTACGGAAGAAGGCGGCAATCGGCAATTTCGCACTTAAGGCAATAACTGCGTAACCTACAATTCCTAGAATCACTAGAGCACTACCGATCCCTAGCAGCAATTGAGACACTTTAATGGAAGGGGCCATCCCTACATAAAAAATGGTGGTTTCTGCTCCTTCACGTAAAATCGCAAGCGCTGCTACGGAGGACAAAGACCAAAGATTGCCCTTTGCTAATGCTCCATCCACTTGCCGTCCAACATAGTTATTCCAATTTGCGGTATTTGATTTACTATGCAGCCAGCGTCCAATGGTAAGCATCATAATGACGGCTACAAGACCTGTGATGCCTTCAATCATCTCGCGTGCTCCACCAGAAGCTGCGCGGGAAATGGTATAGGTGAGTATAACGGCTAATGCGATACTTGCTACAAGTCCTACAGCTGCGCCAGACCAAATCCATTTCTGTGCTTTTGTGTTGCCATCACGCTTCAGGTAGGCAAGAAGGGCAGACAATACGAGGATCGCTTCCAGTCCTTCACGCAGAAGAATTAGCGCAGCATCCCAAGCGTTATAGGTTGTCTCACCAGCCAAAGGAGTCAGCTCAGTGACCATATTATCCATGATCTTTAAGGCTTGATCTAGCTTAGGTGGATTAGAGAGCAGGTAGCCAGTGACTGCTGCACTTTCGTTCTCAATATTGGTATAGACCGCTGGAGATGCAATCTGTACTTGTCCTTCAGCAGAAGGCCAATCTACGATGAATTGCTCCATGATATTAGCTGCTTCTGCGCTGTTTCCAGCTTTGGCAGTGGAAGAAGCTTTGTTGAGATGGCTGATCAATCCTTCAATAGATGCTGGTTTACCGGAAGTATCTCCAGCATCTATTGCTTTGCCTTCACTGTAGTCGGCAAGCAGCTGATACAAGGCTTCGGCTTCTGATTTCGCCGACTCCTCGCGGAGCGGTTCTGCCTGCAGCGCGATGCGCAGCAGGCTAATCTTCGTCTCCAGCAAGCTGTAGACGGCGGAATTATCGGCCCGGATGTTGCGCTCTGCCGGCTTCCATCCGCTGACGATGTCGCGGTACGCTGCCGCTGCCGCGTTCCAGTCGGCGCTGCGCACCGCATCCCGCGTGCGCTCTGCCGCGGGCAACAGTTTCGCCGCCGTCTCTTGGCCGGCGGCTCCGGTGTCACCGCCGTCCGTGCCGGTGGCGGCGGTGACATACGCGTCCACGCTTCTTGCGAGCGTGGACAGTGCCGTTTTGGCGGGCGCACCATCGCCCGCCGCAAGGGCCGCCGCCGCGTCTGCAAGCGCGGCGTCAACGGCGGCAGCCGGACCGGCAAGTGCCGGGTCCGGCGTGTTCGCGTTCGCGGTGCGCCACAGCGCTGCGAACGCTTCTACATCGGCGGCGGCCGCGTCCCAGCGGCTCTGGCCGGCTTCGACGAGCGCGCTGCCGACAGGCGGCAGCAGCTCGTCGACCGGGCCATCACCCTCCGCCCCCGCCGGGTTAGATAGCATCAGTATACATATGATGCTAAACAGAATCAGTCCGGCTGCCTTCGATAGCAGCCGTTTATTAAGAGAGTACATCGGGATAATCCCCTTTCAATAATGGACAGGAAAATTTGATTGGAAAAAAGGCTGACTTAGCCTAAAAGTGCTTCCCCGATGTAGCCGCCTTTACGAATACCCGGGAAGCAGGCAAATACCGCACTGCCTGTATGAGTCATATATTCGTTTAGCCGATCACTCTTGGAGAGACGCTGCTGGATCGCAACAAATTGCTTCATTAAATCCCGTTGAAAACTAATGAATAATAATCCTGCATCGAGCTGACCCGTTGCGGCATCTAATCCGCTGGAAATGGAGTAGGAGCGGCGCAGCATTTTAACTGTGCCGTCACCATGTGCTAAGGCAGAGTGTGAATCCGGCGGGATAATAGGCTTCCCGGAAGCATCAGCGGCTTTAAGATTCAGATCATCGAATTCATCCTTTGCACCGATAGGCGCTCCGTTATGACGATAACGGCCGAAGGTGGCTTCTTGATCGCTTAGAGAGGAACGGTCCCAGACCTCAATTCGGAAACGTACACGGCGAACTGCCATATAAGTGCCGCCGCTCAACCATGAAGGACCGTCACTGCTATTGTTCCAGACCACTTCGTTCATTACTGCTTCATTCGTAGTATCAGGATTACCCGTACCATCTTTGAAACCCAGAAGATTACGAGGCGTCGTCCCTTTAGGATCAGCTGTACCTGTGCGCTGGAAGCCTTCCTGTGTCCAGCGGAGTACGGCTGTGCCACGGGCGATACGTGCCAGATTTCGGATGGCATGGAAGGCCACCTGCAGATCATCAGCACATGCTTGGACACAAATATCTCCACCACACCACTTAGGATCCAGGCTGTCTCCCGTAAATGCTGGAAGATCGGCTAATAGGGTTGGACGCTTGGAAGATAAACCAAATCTGTTGTCAAAAAAAGAAGGGCCGACACCAAAGGTAAGTGTACAGCGCGAAGGGTTTAAACCATCCACTTCACCTGTATCGGAGGGGGGGAGATTAGGGTTGTCATTGACGTCTCCAATGAGGCTGCCAGTAGTAAGAGAAGCTGCGGCAGTTGTCCATGCTTGCATTAGCTTTTTTACATCGGATAGCTTCGTTGTGGTCAGATCAAAGGCTGCGAAGTAAATAAAATTTTGCGCAGGGGTTAGAATGCCGGCCTGATGACTCCCGTAAAAAGGAATGGAATCAACATCGGAGGCTACTGTTGGCTCAGCTACGGCATTGCGTGCAGCCATAACTCCACCAACACCTCCACCACCTAATAATAGACCAAGGCTAGTGGCGCCAGTAAGCCGCAGCATATCGCGGCGGCTTAGTTTTTTATCTAATATAAGATTGCTCTTGGATTGTTCATTGAGAGGGGCACCTTCTGCATTCGCTGGTACACCGGTAGATCTATTTTGCTTATTCATGATGATCACACTCCTAGAATAGTTCCCATGTTGGACAATGGCTCAGCCAATGCATCCAAATTCTGACTCAACTTACGGACATCTTCTTCCTTTAGCTCTTCATAGGAAACATATCCATCTCCAGATTTGAAAGGAGCAAGCTCAGCTTGCAAAGCTGCAAACCGTTCACCAATCGTTTTTTCCAGCTCAGCATCTTTTTTCGCCAGTTCTGGCTTTAACAGCTCGTATATCTTTTGGGCACCTTCAACATTAGCGACGAAATCATACAGATCTGTGTGGGAGTAACGTTCTTCCTCACCTGTTACTTTAGAAGAAGAAACCTCATTAAGCAGTTCTACAGCACCAGTAACGAGCAGATTGGCGTCGATTTCTACGGTCTCTACTTTTGCACGTAGAAGCTGGGCATCTTTCAATAATTGGTCAGCAACTTCGGTCATATCTTTGGTTGTGTTATCCTGCCAGAGTGCCTTTTCAAGCTTATGGAAGCCGCGCCATTCAGCAGCATCTACGTCATTCTCGCGGGCATCAATATTCGGATCCAAATCACCAAGTGCTTCTGCAATCGGCTCAATTCGCTCATAATACATGCGGGCTGGCGCATATAGTGCCTTTGCATCCTCAATTTTTGCTTCTTTAACTGCGTTCGTGAAATTTTCTGTTTGCTTTACAAATTCATCACATTGCTCGATGACGTATGTACGATATTGTTCAACCGCTGATGTAAAGTCGGCAGTAGTTGCTGTAGTGGTATCAGATGTATTTGTTGCCTTGGTACTGTTAGCAGCAGCATTTGCAGAGTTATTATTGCTAGTGTTGCTATTACTGTTATTGTTGTTACTGGCACACCCGGTAAATAGTATGGAGGCTGCAAGTAGACCTGCAGGCACGGCATATGTGAATTTCATTGAATGAAGCACCCCTTTTTTATATGTGAATGATAATCGTTATCATTTATGCTGGACTTATCATAAGTCCGTATACATTTACTGTCAATATAAAAATGTGATGTATTTCATAGTTATATTTTGCAAGATAAAAAAACTCCCGGGACTGGGAGTTGAGTTTGTAGAAATATATCTAATAACATCCGGAAATTAGCAGGTTAACACTTCGTTTGATTTGATCATTTATTTGCGCGAACGCAGCAGCTATCGGACACAGCGGCCCTCAAACGCAGCCTTTTTCGAGATTTAGATCGCTATCGGACCTCATAGTCTCTATTGTCCTGAAAAATACCAAATATTGATCTCTTTCTGAGGAATAGCTGCACTGGAGTCCGAAACCTAGCTCAAAAGGCGAAAAATATACTAATAACGTCATCTGGTCCGTAACCCTCTGAAGGAAATGATGAATATACTGTTGAAGCGGGCAGTCAACGACCAACAACACAAAACAGCGATTCTCCAATAATGGATGAATCGCTGCTATGTGTTGCTTACAGTTTTTATAATTAACCGGACCGTCTCATTTATAGGAAAAAGCTACTTATTCGACAGCCCCATTCTGTGTCGTCTTTATTTTATTGTTCATTATGGGATTCATGTTCCGTAGAGGGTTGATTTTTGAATACTTCTGCGGCTTCCTCAGCAGAAAATTCTGGTTCGAATTTACCGACTAGTGGCAATTTGTTTAATTTCGTAGTTTGTACCTCTGCCTTAGTAGGTTGATTATTTTTCGAGTTGCTCATACTTACACCTCCTTTTAATAAGAAACAACAAGTTGTAGTTTGCCCTGTAAGGAGATGATTCTATCCAAGAGAATTTCAAGTTTTGCGGGTGAATGTCCTCACTAAAGCGGTGTAATAAGCTTCGGATGGTTAAGCCCATTTTGTAGTTATGACAGCACCATTAACTTCATCAATACATAATATGTTTTGACTGTATCCCTTTACCTTGTTATACCAAACAAACCCAGGGCAAGGAGGGGTGACACCATTGAAGGGGAACGAACACCACAGCAAATTTCTGTTGACTCATCGTGAGCGCGAAGTTTTTGAGCTTCTCGTGCAGGACAAAACGACTCGTGATATCGCTGGTTTATTATTTATCAGCGAAAAAACAGTTCGGAACCACATCTCCAAGGAGATGTGGTTTGAAATTACATCGCATGTATAGTATGAATTTAGGGAGATCCTTTATGATTAAGTTTTTGTGTTCTTCTTTTCACATCTGAGTTTTTAATAATTTCTTTACAAACAGGAAGCAAACTTCTCGTGAAGAAATAAGGGAAGTCATGATGAAAACTTAAGTGCACAATAAAATGGAAAAGATTGTTATGACACTAATTCTAAAGATTATAAATCGCGAATAATATTGATAAATAATAGTAAGGAAGGGGTTGTGAATTTTAAGTAAGTGCTCTAATGGATGCTGATAATTCTAATAATAAATACCAGTTTTGTGATGAGGAATTAATGACAAGATTAGGCACTGATAAATGTGGTTAAAATAATTATAGTTGTACCTATAATATTTCTTTGGTATATTTACTATTGTCAATAAAAATTAAGGAGGACCTACTATGAATAAAGATTTATGGGATTTTATTGGAGTCTCAAGATCTTCTAGTGGTGAGGCCAATCAAATTCTAGATATTATTATCTCTAAAATGTTTGGTGCATTGGGAAAATTTCTTAATATGCCCTATCAAAATTATCGTAATTTAGACGAGATGATTAATGACGGTATTTATAAAGATAATCAATATACCTACTTTTGGAAGTGGTTTAAGGATTATGGCCAGATGGCACTACATAAAATATCTTCAACGCATTTTATTAGTTCGGATGATACTTTAGATTGCCTTGAGGATCGATTATTTATTATCGAGTCAGATATTGATAACGGATTAATTTCAAGTGTGTTTGAGTCAATTGCGAGTACATTTACAGCAATTGAAAATTTAATTAGTACTAATGAGGAATTGGCTATCTCTACAGGGGACCATTATAAATCAATCTATACAAAAATTGTTGAACAGGTACCTAAATCAGAACCCTATAAAAATTTTGACTTTCAAAACTCTGTTGCTATCGAGCAACAGAGTTTTTTTTGATGTAATTGTAACATTTTGTAATTTCGTGTTATGTTATATTAATATATATTTACATATTTGTTATGAGGAGAGATATTATTTGGTTACTCATGATTCTGACTTTTATTTAAAAGCTTATAATTTTGCTAGAATTAAAGTTCAATTAGAAAAGGTCATTCTGGAAGAAATAACAACAAAAAAGAATTGCGATGAAGTTAACGCAAATTATGTTGTTAAAATGGAATTTGGCACAAAGACTACTGTTATTGATGAAGAGACTGTAGATGGCTATTTACGAACAGTTGTTAATCTTAAACAAGAAGAAAAAGATTCCAACGATTTAGAAATTGTTATTGTTTATCGCGGTAGTTTTGTTAGAAAACCTGAATCTACAATTACAAATCTAGAACAATGGGTTGATATGCAAGTTGTACCTTTGTTATTGTCCTATGTTCGTACAACAGTTTCAAATATATCTGTTCAAATGGGCTTTGATCCAATAGTAATTCCTACGATGGATGTTTTGGAGTCAGTAAAACTGAATACGGAAATTAACCAGGATCTTGAGGATGATCTTAATGTCAATTAACAGGATTAATTTCTTTTATTCGGATCGGCCTTATCCAACACTGGAACCCGTAGCAGGACAGATTGCTGACTTTCTATATCGATATCAAGGACAACTGCCTAATTTTATTGATTTTATGCGAATAAGTTCATCGTGGCGAAAAAATGACTATAAAAATAAACTACAAAGTTGGGCATCAAGGAAAAGGGGGCGGAAAAGAGTAGCTGCAACTGATATTGAAATGTTAATTAATTCTGCAGAGAATTTTTTTAATGTTTGTGAAACAGATGAGGAGATTAAAAAAATTAGGGGTCTTATTCCAGAAAAATTAGTGGAGAAAGTACTCAACAATAGGTATATGGGTAAAGCCTGTAAGATGGGTTTTGGAAAAGGTGTTGAAATTGATGGAGAAGAAATAAAATATATATGCCTTGCTGCTTATAGAGGAGAAGAAGATAGCGATGAAAATCGACAGAGTGTAGATGCTGGTGTATGGGATGGTAATCGAGGAGAATTTATTGAGGTAAAGTTTAGTCCTGGAGCTTTCCACAGCAAAGATATTAATTATCTTCGATTATTAAAAGAAAAATTGGATGATGCAGAATTATTGCATACTGTGTATTTGATTTCTCTAGGAGATAAGAATTTAACTCGAAAAAAATTAGAGTCTATAGATAAGTGGAATGATTCAGAATTTGTTATCATTGGTAGTGATGAGTTATTTCAATTAGAAGATGCAGAAACAAGACCAGCTTCTTGAGAAAGATAATTCATTTTAAAAAAAGAGCTTGGTTCGGAATTGAAACCGAATCAAGCTCTTTTTTTATTATTGTGAAATTAAATTTCATCTAGGTGAATAATATCTCCTTTTTTACCCATACTACTTATTATCAAACTTAGAAAACAACTTAACCCCATGCTCTAAGTTATTAGTAAAATACTGAAAAGCTTCAGGTGAATCGCTATGTAATTTTGCAAGCAAGGACTTAATTCGATTCAATTGCTGCTCAATTTCCGAATTTCCCTCTAAGCCAGAGAGAGTAATACCGAGGTCACTAAGTATTTTTTCAAGCATAGCCAGATGTATTGTTTCAGTTTTACCAGTCTCAAAATTACTAAGATAGCCCGTAGATACTCCGAGCTCCTGAGCGTAATCGCTTAAGCCAATGTTTCTCTGAAGCCTCATATTTCTGACCTGTTGCCCCAACGTTCTCATGGAACACCCCCTAATATTGATTATACGCCACAAAATTTGGATTTTGAAAGATGTAAATAACGAATATTAATGCGCAAAAGGAGGATTTGTATCAGACCATCTGATGTAACCAAAATAAAGATAACAAATATTACGTATGTCCATGATCCAGAAGCTATGCAAAAATGGCTAGCCTTGTATGTGGATTTGTTTAAAGAAGCTTTGAATTCAGAACTAGCAAATTTGAGCGAGGATGAGCATACCTTTTTAGAGAGGGAGGTGGAGGGGGTATGAGAACTGTTTTGTACTGCCGCTCATCAATAGATTCACAAGAAAACTCGATTTCCATGCAGAGAACCATCTCTGAAGCTGTTGCTGCTCAGCGCTCATTGTTAATCGATGAAGAATACATTGATACAGCAGTCTCAGCACGTATAAATGAGATTAGTGACAGACCCAATCTTGCACGATTGCTTACTGACATTAAACGAGGTAATGTAAAAACTTTGATTGCCTACAAACGCGACCGCTTAGCACGTAATGTTGGACAGCATTTAGAAATTTACGAGCTATTGAAAAAATATAACGTTCAGGTTATTTTTTCGGCTAGTAATGAACTCCCTCTGCAGTATTCACCAGCAGGGGAGTTTTTTGAATTGGTCATTGCTGGATTTAACGAGAGAGAGGTTAATCAAATCGCACTTCGGATCAGAGATACTAAACTTGCTCTATTTTCCGATGGGAAAAATCATGGAGGAAGATTGACTTTTGGCTACTTCCTTGATGCAGAAAAGAA
Organism: Paenibacillus sp. VTT E-133280; assembly: GCF_002264385.1. Classification (NCBI taxonomy): domain Bacteria; kingdom Bacillati; phylum Bacillota; class Bacilli; order Caryophanales; family Paenibacillaceae; genus Paenibacillus; species Paenibacillus sp. VTT E-133280. The sequence continues at coordinate 30,940 of NZ_NFUX01000053.1, read as the reverse complement.
TATACAACCCGATCCAATAAAAGTTGAAAAAATCGTGAGTATTTTTAATGAACTATTAATCACTGAATGTCGTACATTCAGTGATTTTGTTAGGCATGTAGAGTCTAAGGGGATTATTGAAAAGAACAAAAACAATTACAACAAAATTAAAAAGTATATAACCACGCCTGAATATATGGGTTTTCGTAGAGCGAAATTCAATGATGATATTATCGAAATTGAACAAAAACGACTGAGAATTATTGACGAAGATAAATGGAATCAAGCCCAACTGGTACTTAAAACATTAATACAGACTAGAGGCAAGCGAAATTCCGAAATAGCGATGCTTGATGAACTTGTATTTTGTACGACATGTAATGAACCAGCAAAAAGAAAATTAATTTCAATGGCTGGAAAAGAAACTATTATGTATTACTGCACCGCCCATTATCGAAACAAGTTTCCTCAACAAGTATTAGAGAAGTACGTTTTAGAAGAAGCAACCAAATGGGTTAAAAAAATAACCAATCCTAAAAACAGCGATGAGCTTATGAATGTAATTAATCAAGTGAATGCAGAAAGTTCAGCCAAACTTATAGAAATAGAACAAAAAATGAGAATGTTAAACGATAGGATAATTGGATTTACTGAACAGTGGATTCTCAATAAAGATCCTAATACCCAAGAGAGAATGGTGACAGTATATTCAAAATTGGTTCATTTCGAGAACCAAAAGAAGTTACTTTTGAGAACTCAAAGTTATATAAAGGTATATCCAGCAAGAATTCAAGCTATATGGGCTCAGTTAAATATCCAAGATAAGCTCGCTAAGATGAATAGTGTGGAGATAGCTGAATTATTACATGATATTGTGCGAAAAATTGAAATTGGTCCTCCTGATTTCTTACCCCGAATTGAATTGAAACATCCATTTTTTGAATTAGTAAACTCTAAGGATGGTGAAATTACAATTGCATTTAAAAGCGTTGATTAGTCCTGGAATGAGGGGAGTATTTTACGGTAGGCATTCAACAGACAAGCAAACGATGGATGCTCAGAGAAGTATGGCTTTAGAGATTATTCGGAAATATGAATGTGAATTTGTTGGTGAGTACTTAGACACAGCAGTTTCAGCAAGAAAAAAGGATCTGAAGGGTCGCAATGGTATATCAATTTTACTCGCCCACGCTCATTTAAATAAATATGACTTTGTAGTTATTTCACAGCATGACCGACTAGCAAGAAAACCAAGCGAACATCAAGAGATACGCTCAACTTTAAAAAAGTATAAGATTCCCGTTATCATTGCGAGTACAGAAAGCCTTTATGATTCTGGGGATCTTTTAGTTGATCTAATCAAGGATGGCAACTCAAAATTCGAAGTAGATAACACCCGCGTTCGGACTAGGGATACTATGTATACTTTTTTTAAACAAGGGAAATGGCGTGGAGGAAAACCCCCTTTTGGATATCGTTATAATTCACAAACAAAACTCTTCGAAGCAGTTGAACACGAGCTCTTGATTGTTAAAAAAATTTTCAGTATGTATCTAGGTTACTTTGGCTTCGATAAGATAGCTCAAAAATTACCTTTCAACTCATATGATGGCTGCGAATGGACTGACCAGGCTGTTCGAGCTGTGATAACGAATCCCTTTTATGCAGGATATTTGACTCGCGGAAGAAAGAAAGAGCGAGCAAATAATTCATTTAATGACCGATCAAAATGGGAGATGCTACACAGCGATAGAATTCCAGCAGCTGTCACATTAGAAAAGTGGGAGAGATGCTGGGAGCTATATGATAAGAGGGTCAATGGTGAGCTTCCTCCACGGCGGTTTAAAACGAGCTTTTTACTAAAGGATCTTCTTAGATGTGAAACTTGTGGGTGTTATTTTATAGGTAAAGATAAAACTACCACAGGGAAATCAGGAGAAAAATATGGATCTAAATATTATTGGTGTTCCACTTGTGATTACAGAGTGGAATTGAACAAAGCACATGAAATAATTGATTTTTTAATGAAAAATTTGCGACAACAACATGCAAGTGTAATTATTCAGCAGGTTTTAATGAGCATAGAGGGTGACATTATGAAATTGGGCAGAGATTGTGATGTACTTAGCCAAACAATATTAAATTATAAGGATCAACTGAGTAAGGTTACGTTTGAAATAGATCAACAATTTATTCTTCTCCATAGTATGGATGTAGAAGAAGCAGAAATAATCAGGGACAATGTAAAGACACTCATTCGGATATTGACACTGTCTAAACAAAGTTACGAACAGAAGATTAGTGTAGTTGATAAACAATTGATACAGCAGCAAAATCAAATTAAACAACTCCAGAAATTACAGCTCAATCAAGAAAATGTTAAAAGCAAGCTAGAACAAATAAAGGTGGAACATTTAAAGCGGCAACAAAATACAAAAGATAAAAAAGATGAGTACGATTCGAGATTGTTTCGTGGTTTATTATTCGAGTTTGTACAAGAGATCAGCATTGATCGTGTAGGGAATGTTAGAATTAACGCTCGACATGACTTGCTATATACTGAAGTGAAGTGACTTGTTTCAACAATGAAGCAAGTCTTTTTTTATATCTCGGTTATTAGGTCAATAACTAGAATAATAGGAAAGATCTGAACTCGGTTCTTTCTTAGACATTCGATCCCGAGGCTTGTATAAAACCGAGTTTTAATAGGCTTGTACCCTCCTTAAACCTTGCGGTATATAAGGCTTCTTAGTTTCTACAATTATTAAGGTATGACTGTTCAAATAAGTAGCTCGGTTATTAGGTCATAATGAATTAGACGTTCCTAGTATTCTTTATTCTATTACTATGAGTTGCATGGTACAATTTACCTAGTTATTGCGTATGTTTATGAAATAATTGGTAACGGTTAGATATCAAATACCGAATAGGTGGATAAAATGGATAAACAAATCGAACAGCAGTTATCTAATAGAATAGCGAATTGGAAAAAGAACCTCATCGATATGAGCAAAAGGAACACCCTACTCAATTTCAAACCAAAGAAGACAAATAGCGTGAATTTTTTAGATGCCCCTTCATATTTATACGAATCGCTGGTGGGAGAAGAAAAGCAATTAGACTGTGATAAATTAGCTACTCAATTTTCTCAACAGATTGAAAAGATTAAATCAATGACAATTGAAGAACTGGAAAAGAAGAAGCGAATTGCAGAAGAAACTCAAAATTATAATAAGATCTTAAATAAACTTAGAACTGCAGCGAAAACACGGATGAATGAACAAGGAATAAATATTTCGTATCTATCATTTGGAGTTTTGAAATGGAAAGAAACACAACTTTCGACCTCATCAGATTTCCTTGCTCCGTTACTTTTAGTTCCTGCTACCTTAAAAAGAACTAGTGCGAATGCCCCATTTACTTTGAATCAGTTTGAAGATGAAATTGTGATTAATCCTTTTTTAGCGCATATGTTGCAGGAGCAGCATGGCATTACATTGCCTGAGCTCCCTGAAGATTCAGCAAGCATTAGCGTTAATGATTTATGGGCAGAAATAAGAGAATTAGTTATTAATCTTGAGGGCTGGAGCGTCGAAGAAGATGTTTATTTATCTTTATTCTCCTTTAATAAGCTGGTTATGTATAAGGACATGGAGACTTATAAAGATATAATTGAAAGTCATCCGCTAATCAGAGAGATTGCAGGTGTGTCAAACGAGGAGAGTAGAAAACAAACATTTGATCATACACGAGTTCCTGATGAGACTAGTATGGATCGGGATGTTCCTTCCCATGAAATATTCAATATACTCGATGCGGATTCAAGCCAGCAACAGGCAATATTGGCTGCTAAAAACGAAATGAGTTTTGTTCTTCAGGGTCCACCAGGCACAGGTAAGAGCCAAACCATCTCCAATATTATTGCAGAGAACTTGGCAAACAATAAAAAGGTTCTATTTGTAAGTGAAAAAATGGCGGCACTAAATGTAGTGAAAAGTCGCTTAGAGAGTGAAGGGTTGGGAGACTTTTGTATTGAAATGCATAGTCAAAAAGCCAATAAGAGACAGGTTCTAGATGAAATAAATCATGTATTAAATATACAAGAATCAAATAAGAAAATATCCAAGGAAGTATATAGCCAAATAAATGTCATAAGGGAGAAATTAAATACATACTCAGAAAAGGTTCATTTAGCCAGAGAACCGTATGATAAGTCAGTATACGAAGTACACGGGATACTCTCTAGGCTGCAAAATGTCCCAGAATTCACAGTGGATTTTAGCATTAGTCCAACAACTGAGCTCGAATCAATTTACAGATTATTATCTGATCTAGAACGTTATCGGGCCTCCGTTTATAAATCTAACTTTCATCCATGGGAAGGCTATAACGATGAGAGCTTCTCACTGGAAATAAAATCAAAAGTGAAAAAATTTCTTGAGAAGATGAGAGATCAAGTAGAAAATACGACAAAAGTTGCATCAGATATCGAATATTCTACGGGACTAAAGATCTCTACTCTTGATGAATTAAAGAAGGCAACTAACATATTGGATATGGCTAAGCATTCCCCTATGCCTCCAATGGGTTGGTTTAATAAAGGGGATATATCCCAAATCATTATTGATGCAAAAAATTATCAAGAGAGATTTTCATCATTTCTTGATGACAAAAAGAAGCTAACTACAAGGGTTAATGAAAATATATTGGAGGAGAGCAGCCTTCAAGATCTTTATAACGAGCTATATATTGAAAATGAACAGTTGATTTCGATGATTCCTGAAACAAAACTGAACGAACTTTTATTAACTAAAAGTGCATTAATAAATGGGATCGATGATATCTTACAATTTTTCTCCAACGCCTCTGATTATGCCGAAATAGCTTCTCGCCTTGGAATACAACAGCTGGAAAATGCTAAAGAACTAAGCCAGTTGTTAAGATACCTTACTTTGTTAAACCAAAGTGTAACTCCAACAGAGGACTGGTTTGATGAGAAGCGATTAGCAAATCTTTTGAATCAAGCTATGAATACAAAAGAAAAGTACCTAGAGAATACATCATTACGAAGTATTTTATTATCTAAATATAATCCATCCTTTTTAGAAATCAATGCTGAAAAAGCTTTAATTGATTTTGATGTCAGTGAGTCTCTAGTTGAATCATTTAGAAGTACTCAAAGATCAGGATTAGAGGATATTAATTTATATAATCAAAAATCAAAGGTGAAAAGTTTACTCGGTGATTTTTTCAGTATAACAAAACTATTAAACACATATAAAATGGAGTTCGAGTCATTATTCGGAGTAGAATTAACAAACCTTTCCTTGATTGATAATCTAGAAATTGTGATTAAATTTATCGAGAGATCTCCTAAACCACTCGAAAGTTGGTTTGACTTAAATAATTACCGTGATATACAAACGACTATTCGAGAGGGGAAGGAGTTATTTAGTAAATATCAAATAGAGTTCGATAAATTTACTAAGGTATTTGAAGAAGAAGCATATGACGAGCGCATTTACGATATTTTCGAACGGTGTGAGGGTCAGTACCAGTCATTTTTGAGGGTTTTTAATGGTTCCTATAAAAAGGATTTAAAATGGCTAAAGTGTAATCTGAAATCCAATGAAAAATTAGACTTTGATACGTTTCAGAAAAACGTTCGTAATATTAAACGAGTGATGGATTACAAAAACTCCATTAATAAAATGGAATCTGAGTTACAGACATCACTGGGCTGGCATTACCAAGCATCTGATACAAACTGGTATACCATCGAACAAGCACTATCGACTACAAGAGAGATCGTAGAATGGCATCAAGGACGAAGCATGACTGTATCATTAAGAGAACTTTTACTTAGACCTGCGGGTAAAATAGAGGAACTAAAGACTTCTTTTACCCAGATAAAACAATTAAGTAACGATTTGGAAAAAAATATCAATCTAATTCAAAATGAGTTTCCGAATTTAATGAATTTATCTGGTACAGATGCTTCTAAGGTCAATTTAGAACAATTATTTTCTAAGCTTCAGATTGGATCGGAGAATGTGAATTCGTATTTTATTTTTGTAGATGAATTTAGTAAGCACCTTCTGAATCCAATGAGTTTGAACGTGATCTCCTTAAAACAAGATTTGAAAAAAGTTATTATCCTTAAGCAGAAATCTACAGAGCTAGACGAAAGTTATGAAAGTAACATGAATATTCTGGGGAGTTCTTTTAAAGGTAATGATACGGAATGGGATATGCTCATTAGGTTTATCGGAGAATTTAATTTGTTATTTAAAAGTAATATTCAGATTACCCAAGAGTTTAAAAAAGCAATGCTCAGTGGAGAGGAATTTAGTGTTGATATAGCTCCCCTTGTACAATGTTTAAGTAGCATTGAAAAAGAAATTCCAAAGTATCGAGAGACACTACCAAAATTCTTTTCGGGTTACGAAGGTCCAGAATTGTATTGGCCATATAATGAATTTGGAAATACACTTACGTCAATAAAACGGCTAGTTGAAGAATGGCAGTATGGATTCTCTAAAATCGGCTCATATTTTATGAACAATGACTTAACATTTGATGAGATTAGAAATACTTTAGAGATGGCAGTCCGCGTCAAAATATATAAGCAGCTTATCGATAACGAGTTGGAAAATCTTAAAGTTGTATTCGGTGATCGATTTACTGGGTACAACACAAATTGGGAACAAATCTTTGATGCACTAGCATGGACGGATGAATGGCATGGTTTGTTTAATAATATAGAAATGCCGACTAAGTTGCTGGATTATGTTACTTCGGAAGGAAATGGAAACAAAAGCGACATCATGGAGTGGCTAGAGCAGGCGGAAAAAGAATTAGAAAAAAACATGGACCTTCAAAAAGATCTGCATTTGTATTTCACTGTATCAGTTATTTTCAAGGAATTAGATTTCTCTGAGCTCAAACTGGTGGAGCTTATTCATTTTTCAGAAGTTCGTATTGATTCAATTGATCTTTTGGAAGACTGGATCAGATATCGACGTCTTGAAGATCATGCATCCAATTTAGGGCTCGATAAATTTATGCTTGCAATAAAAAATGAAAGCATTGGCGATTTTACCTTTAAGGATCTATTCCAAAAGAGATTTTTTACTCTTTGGCTGGATCAAATTTATAAAAACGAACCTCTTTTATTTGATTTTGACGCAGAGGAAATGAATACTGATGTGACTACTTTTAGAAAACTGGATGTAAAGAGCAATCAGTTGAATGTCCATCGTATAAAAGAGAGATTAGAATCCAACCGAAACCATGCGGTTAATTCACTTGCATTTCGTCGAGAACTTCAAATTATACAAGCGGAAATAGGAAAGAAAAAAAGACACTACCCAATAAGAAAATTATTAAATCTGACAGCTTCTTTATTCATGGAAATAAAACCATGTTTACTTATGAGTCCGTTGTCTGTAAGTCAATTTTTGGATGCTTCTGTAATTCAGTTTGATTTGGTGATATTTGATGAAGCATCACAAATATTCTCTGAGGACGCGATCGGAGCTATTGTACGTGGAAAACAGTTGATTGTTGTAGGTGATACTAAACAATTGCCCCCAACGAATTTTTTCCATAGCAGTACGATTGAAGAAGATTTCGATGATGAACAAGAAGAGGATCAAGAAGTTTCATATGAGAGTATTCTGGATGAGTGCGCTCATGTTCTCCCTCCAATAAATTTGCGATGGCATTATCGTAGTAAACATGAGTCGTTAATCACTTTTTCGAATGAAGCATTTTATCACAATAATTTGATCACTTTCCCAAGTTCAGATAACGGCCCATATTTGGGAACAGAATTTGTTTATGTTGAAGATGGCGTATACGATCGAGGCGGAAATAAAACGAATAAAAAAGAAGCAGAACAGATTGCAAATTTAGTTTTTGAGCATTTTAAAGAACACCCTAATCAATCCTTAGGAGTAATTGCATTCAGTGAGGCTCAAGCTTCTGCTATAGAGAATGAACTGACCATATTAAGAAATGCAAATCCGTTATTTGAACGTTTCTTTCAAGAAGGGGCTCATGAAGAGTATTTCATCAAAAGTCTGGAGAATGTTCAAGGTGATGAACGCGACGTCATTTTCTTAAGCGTGGGCTATGCTAAGGCAGCTGATCAAACGTTGCATTACAATTTTGGACCATTAAGCAAAGCTCGTGGAGAAAGACGGTTAAATGTAGCTGTTACCCGAGCCAAATATCATATGAAACTAATTAGCTCCTTAAAGCCATCTGATTTATCCGACGTAAAAGTAAGCGGCAATACTGGTTTACGCTTACTAAAGGACTATATGCAAACCACTATGGATGGCAAGTTGCCGATCAGTATGACATCGCATAAAGAGATGGAGTTTGACTCACCATTTGAAGAGGATGTATTCAATGTTCTTACGGATATGGGATACAAAGTTAAAACTCAAGTTGGTTGCTCAGGCTATCGTATTGATTTAGCTATTGTTGATCCACTGAATGACAATAAGTTTTTGTTGGGTATTGAATGCGATGGAAAGGCTTATCATAGCTCAAAAGTCGCGCGGGATAGAGATCGGCTTCGTCAACAAGTTTTAGAGGGGTTAGGTTGGAAAATTTATCGAATTTGGTCACAAGAGTGGTTTAAAAAGCGGAGATTTGAAGTTAATCGGCTTGAAAATTATTTAGAAACAATAAGATACTTAGTTTAGATATTAGAAAAATGGCGTGCGAATTTATTATAATTTCGTACGCCATTTTTCTTTCCATATTCCTATGTCGTTCTTTTGGTTTGTTTTCGCAGATTTATATTTTCTTGTTCTAACTGTCGAACCAGATTTTGAAGGTAGGTGATTTGTTCATCTTTGTCTTTCTCCAGAAGAAATCCGTCGATATCTCCAGTATAAATATATTCAGTAGGAATACGTCTGGTCTCTTGGCGGATAATAGTTATCTTTTTTTCACTCTCAAGCAGTTTAATTACACGATGAGCAGTAGCTAAGGCAACGTCTGAACTTTTAGCAATAATTGAAAGTTTTTCACTAAATCGTCTTGACCCATCCGCCTTAACTCTAGACACAAAGTAGGTAGTTACTTTATCAACATTTTCTTGTGATGGCTGATTATAAGTCATAATGTACCTCCCTATAAATTGTAATGGGAACTCATTCTTCTTGTTCTTTGGTTAAATCGATACTATTTGAGCTACTCTGACTCGGCGACACATCAATAGATGAAGATTGCTCTTGGGTATCCTTTTTCGGGGGACGCCCCTTTTTCTTTTCACCTGATATTTTTGACTTGCTCATATATTTCTCAATGATTTCTTGTCTATGTTGTGCAATTAACTCTTGAACTTCTTTTTCATGTCGTAATGTCGTAAGTTCGAGCGTTTGTTTTACTCCTCTAAGCTCATTGGATAACTGTTCAAATTCCCCTTGGTTGAACTCGGAAATTAGAACATTTTGACGTTCAAGTTCAGACTGTAAGTGGGATATAGTTTCTTTCTGAGCATAATTTAATTCTTCCAGTTGCTTCCACGATTTTCGAATCTCCGATAAATCACGTGTAACCTCTATTAATTCCCTGCTTCGGGTTTGTACTTGTTGTTCTAAGTCCTCTATAAGCACTTGTTTTTCAAAAGCGATTTTCTCGATTTCTGCAGTGTTGTAGTTGTTATCATCGATAATTTTTTTAATCAGTGAGGAGAAAATTTCGTTGATCCGCGAGGTATGTTCTTGAAGAGCTTCTAAGTCGCTTAAATACTTCCTTGAACTATCATGATGCTTGTACATCTGAAGCTCGTATAAAGCGACGACACTTTCAAACCATTCTTTGTTATTTAATCCTGATGCGGAAATCATTGAGATAACTTTTTCTTTGATTTCTGGGTTCACTTTAACTCCAAATGTTTCCGACGCCATATTTAGTCCTCTCTCCTTGAGAATTAGCGCGGGTTAACCTTATTAGTTTGGTTAACCTGGTTAACTTCAAAAGTAACTGGAATTTATTCGTTATCAGATTATATGGAACAGAGGACGGCAATATCACCTAGAAGATTGAAGGAATAAATTCTATATGGAATAGGACAATCTTATTGAGTAATAGGCATTACCAAGAGGTGATGTCTGTGCAGCTCAAGATCGTGTTTAAGTCCAGTGAATCGGAAAAGTCACTTGAGAAAATCATTGAAGAATTGATTGATGAGACCATTCGGAAGGTGCTCATCAATCATCCAGGCATAAGTTATAACAGGGAGATATCGAAGGACAGACTACCATGATGAATCAGGTGATATTAATATGATAAATCCTAATGTAACAGCTATATATGTCCGTGTATCAACCACAAAGGAATCGCAAAAAGATAGCCCTGAACATCAAAGAGGGCTTTGTGAAGAGAAAGCTAGAATTCTTGATTTGGATGTACAGTATTCATACGAAGATCGTGATACAGGAACATCCATTGTCGCAAGGGAAGAAATCCAAAAATTGATACGAGATGCTAAAGCTAAGTATTTTAGGACGATAATATTCGCATCATTATCGCGGTTTTCACGGGATACGCTTGATTCGCTAAACCTAAAGCGGATCTTAGTCGATGCGTTGGGCATCCGACTAATTTCTATTGAAGAGGGCTTTGATTCGCTGAAGGATAATGATGAACTTAAGTTCCAGATTATTTCTGCTGTGAACCAGAAGCTTAGCGAACAGATTAGTCTTTCATCCAAACGCGGGATTAGGCAGTCTGCTCTAAAAGGAAACTTTACAGGCAGTGTTGCTCCATTTGGATATAGAAAAATAGTGAATGGTGATAGAAAGACACTTGTATCTGATGAAAATGATAGCTATATCGTCGAACTCATCTACCATTTATATGTATCCCGTAAGATGGGCGAAAAGGCAATCGTGAAATATCTCAACGAAGAGATGGAAATTCCCGCTCCAAAAGGAGGAGTCTGGGGAATTACAACCATACAGAGGATTCTCACTAATGAGGTATACACAGGACAGAATGTGTTTGGCAAATACGAAGTGAAAAAGGTTTACAACGACATTAACAATATGTCTGACCGAAGTAGAAAACAAGTGCAGCGTGACAAGACTAAGTGGGAAAGATCAACAGAACAAACACACGAAGCGATCATAGATAGAGAAACATTCGAACTTGCTCAGGAGATTCGTTTGAAACGTGGTGGTGGTAGGCGTGGAGGCGTTAGAAATCGAGTGAATGTATTTGCTGGCATGATCTTTTGTAAACATTGTGGAGCATCTCTGGTGAGTTGTAAGGGGAAGTCAAGAAAGGACGGCCCAGTATATCGATATTTAATTTGCTCAACCAGGAGACGGCAAGGGGAGATGGGTTGTGTCAACAACGTGTGGATACCGTATAACAATTTTAGAGATACCGTCATCCATGAAGTGAGCAAGAAGCTAAAGCAGGTTATCAACGTTGAGTCTACAACGAGTGAAACCAAAGATAGAATTCTGAAGAGAAAATCAACTAATGAAATGGACAAGGATTTAAAAAAGCTGGAGAAGGCAATTCAGGATAATCGTAAGATGCTATTTGAATTGAGAAAACTGAATATGCTCAGAGAAATTGATGAAGAGCAATATCATTTTGAAAAACAACAATACGAACAGGAAATTGCTTCACTACAATCAGAACTAGCAAAAGCATCTCAGAACAAGGAAGAGCAAATCAATTTGGAAAAAGTATACGACGAGATTAGAAAAGCATTGGAAAGCCTTGTTGAACTTGATTTTGATCGTTTGGACGAAATGAGACTTGTCTTATCTAAATTGATTGATAAATTGGTTGTGAGTGTTGATGGGGAAGTGGAGGTCTATACTCCTTTGGGGAAATTGGAATCGTAAGTCACAACATTCTATTCTTACTAATATTGTCTTGTTCAATACCAAATGTTTATTATGGTATTTAACGAACAGCAAGAAAATTCAATCAGAAAATCTGTATGCTCCAAGGTTAAACCTTGTCATAAAAGATTCATTTTATGTATAACCTTAATCAATGAAATAATGAAATCGTATGGGAGGTAGTTTTTTGAATAAAAGTATTGATGAACTGCTTGATATTAACAAATTAATTACTGAAATGGTGGAAATAATTAACAATCATAACCTAACTAGATACTCAAAAGCTTATTACTTAAAGAATGTGGCTATTCAAACATGGACTGAGCATTACCCTTTGAAGAATTCAAAACAAATTAAATGTAAGTTTTGGTCTGCTGATGCATTTAAGCAGAAATTTGATGTTAATTTCATTGGAGAAAAAGAACGACTATTTCATGAACATGTTATTCCAAAATCATATCTAATAGAAGAAATATTTCTAAATGAGGAGGGGCAACCTGTAACGTTTGATTATATACAACATTATCTTGATGAATTTGTTTTTGCTTGCGTTGTGACTAAATCGGAGCATGATGCATTAAATGAAATATCAAAATCATCTATGCCTGATGAATTCCGTATTGTAAAAGGCGGGAATTATTTAAACATGTGGCTTCGGTATAGTAAAGCGGATATTGAAGTATACGAAATCGAGTGGGTAAAAAGGCAACCGACAATTAAATGTGTCGTTGACTACACTTCTAGTTGGTCATCTTCTTGAAATATTAATATCACTACATGTCAATAAAGAAGGCTACTGACTGTTGGTAGTCTCTTTCTTGCGGTTAACACAATTTACTTTGTTCCTTTTTGTAGGGCTTGAAATAGTAGATATTCCGTATCTTTGTGTTATTGATAGTTGTTCAACGTATTATCGACAAAAAGAGCAAGAAAATATAAAATAGAAAAAAATGCCTATTGGGAAAGGAGAAACAAGTGAAAATAAAACATGTCTTTATTGATAACGATATTTTAATTTATCTAGCAAATGGTGATTACCGAGATGAGGATGAGATTTTAGGACATCTGGAACAACTAGTGAACAAAGGTGAAATTGAACTCTTGGTACCTGATAATTTAATGGACGAATGGGAAAGAAATAAACAATCTAAGATTAGGGATGCATTACTAAAGTCTCTCTCAGGACGAATTGGAACATTACGGGAGTTAAAGAACTATCTTGAAGACGAGCATTATGAGGTGTTAAACAATATAATCAACGAAATAAGAAGTCATGAAACCTATTTTAAAAATACTATTGAAAAACGTATTGAACGAATTGAATACTTGCTCAATCACAGCAATACAAAACGTTTGTCTTCATCAATAAATGTAAAAGCGAAAGCGGCTGAGATGTCATTACTTAACCAAATGCCTTTCAAGAACAAAAAAAATAGTATGGGTGATGCCTTCAACTTTTTAACATGTTTGGAGCATCAATCTAGAACTGAAGAACCTGAAGTTCACTTTATTACAAACAATAAAAACGATTTTGGAAAAAAAGATAATCAAGGTATTTTACATGAAGATTTTGAGACAGTGGCAAATGATATGGGAGTTACTATTCATTACAGTATAAATATTGGGGAAAAACTTCAAGAGTTTGGCGCATATATAAAACCAGAGACAAGGAAAACTATTCAGGATATACAGGATTCATTGGTGGAGTACGGCTCTAATCGTTATGGTTTTACTATAGTTACCACCTGTTGTGGAGAACCACTAAGTGAAGGAGCTGGAATATATATAGGTGGGAATTTACATTCCCGATGCAAAAAATGTGGAAAGTACTATGATTCAGGTATATCATTCGACTAATTTTTTAAAACTTGAATACATAAATGATATTGTATATTCGAGAACAAACTTGTACGCTGGGCTTAGATATATAACAGTGATACGTGTTGTAGATTAGGTGGTGATCATTACGCTAACGTGAAACGAGAGTATCACATGGTAATGGATCGAATAGTAATTTTTGAGCCTTATGCTAAGTTGTAACGGATGAGGATATCAGGAACGGGGAAGAATGGACAGAACTGAAAAATTAGTAAACAGTATGATTGATAGTTAAGTTTAAACTTCTTGCTTTAGGCGGTTTTCTTATGAATCAACAATCAGTTCACTAGTATATATGGTATTTATGTATTTCAAACCACATCTCCAATGTAATGCAAAAACTAAACGTTAAAGGCCGTTCACAAGCGGTTGTCGAGCTGATCAAGCTTGGGGAGCTGAAAATATAGCTGGCCATGTCTTCGGAAGTGACGCGTTTAAGCCTTCTCCACCTCTAGGGGTGAGGGAAGGTTTTTTGTTGTCGTTCTTGAATAATGATATTTCCTTAAGCCAATTATATCCTGCGGAAAGACTTTGCTATTTTGAAGATTTAGATTGCGGAATATTAAGTTTGACTGCAGTTTATGGATTGACGGATATTGGGAATGGTTGTAAAATCATCTTAAAGTTAAAACCTTTAAACTTTTGAAATCATTTTGATACTTTCGATAAAGGTGAAACTGACATTCAATGTTCGATTCTCAGTCAGGATGTAGTTTTGGCGAGAAGAGTTAGTCCTTTTTTATTTCCTTAAAAGTTATAACGTTTAAACTATTGAACTTGGAGGCATAGAAGCTTAGATGAACATTCATGATGTAGCCAAAAAGTCGGGGCTCTCTGTAGTGACCGTATCCAGAGTTCTTAACAATTCACCTTCTGTGCGTGAAGGCAATAGGCGGAAAGTGCTGAGTGCTATGGAGGAGTTAAATTATCAGCCCAATTCAGCGGCGCGGAGTCTCGTGCGTGGTAAGACGGGAGTCATCGGTATGTCGATTACCAACTTTAACGACTCCTTCTATGACCGCGTGATTCGCGTGGTGAACCGGAAGCTGGCAGAACAAGGTTACTTCTTGGCCCTGTCGATAGCCGAGAATGAGGATGAAGGCGTTAACTTCCTGTTTCAGAAGGACCGCGTTGACGGGATTATCCTGTTATCTCCGCTTGAGGAAAAAGAATATGTGGAGGAGCTGAAAAGAAAAAGTATTCCGTTTGTCTTGCTGGATAACCAGCTCCAGCATGAGGATGTTCCCAGTGTCGTCGTCGATAACTATCAAGGGGGGTATGAAGCTACCAAGCACTTGATTGGTCTTGGACACACGCAGATCGCCTATATCGGTGGCCCTTCGGTGTTCCTGAGTGTAGCGGAGCGCAAGCGGGGTTATGTACAGGCGCTGGATGAATCGGGGCTAACGCCCTTCGGCACGGAATATTGCGGATTTACAGTAAGTAGCGGTTATGAGGTGGCAAAGAGATGGATTCGTGAAGATAAGCTGCCGACAGCCATTTTTTCCGGAGACGATTTTATTGCTCTCGGTGTTGTTCAAGCCCTGCGTGAGGAAGGAATTCTGGTACCTCAGGATATCTCAGTGGTTGGCTTTGATGATCAGCAGTTCGTAGGTGAATTTTATCCCCGATTGACGACAGTCAGACAACCTGAGGCGCAAATGGGCAGCATTGGTGTTGATTTGCTGATGAAATTAATCAATGGGGAGGTGATGCCTGCTGGTGTAACGAAGCTCGCTCCTCAGCTTCTCGTGCGTGAATCCACCGCATCTGTAAGGTTAACCTAAATATTAGGAGTGAAACGAACTGTGAAGTACTTTTTGGGAGTCGATGCAGGGGGCAGCAAAACTTATGCAATGATTGCAAATGAACAGGGATCGGTCATTGGTGCAGGCAGGGGAGGGAACGGGAATCATCAAAATAATCGTGAGCAGGCGGAGAACAGTTTGCAACAGGCTGTATCGGAAGCGATTCTGGCGTCAGGACTGACAAAGGATCAGTTGGAGTATTCCTGGTTTGGCCTGGCTGGAGCGGATAGAGAATCCGATTTTCAAATTTTACGACCCATCATCAGCAGACTTGGCCTTCCCCGAACTGAGATTTCCTGCGATACCTGGATTGCCTTGCGATCAGGTACAGAGAGTAATTATGGGATCGTGCTGATCTGCGGCTCGGGAGTGAACTGCGCCGGTAAAAATCCGCGAGGCGTTACATATCAATGTGGTGGATTTGGCTATCGGTTCGGTGATTACGGCGGCGGCTATGATCTAAGTATTGAGGTATTCCGTAGCGTTCTTCGGGCAGATGATGGAAGAGAGAAAGAGACTGTCTTAAGCGAACGCTTAATTCATTTGCTGGGCTATTCCAGTGTTTCGGAGTTAAGGGAGGATTACCTGGATCATTCGAGAGACTTGCCTCCCCAGATTGCTGAGCTGCTGTTTCAAGCGGCAGATGAAGGAGACCAGGTTGCCACCCTACTGCTGACCAAGCAAGGGGATGAGCTCGGTTTGGCAGCGGTCTCGACAATCCGCCATTTGGCTATGGAGGAGGATTCCTTTGACATCGTACTTGCAGGCAGCTTATTAACCAAGGGGGATCGCTCAGGCATCATCCGGCGGGCCATTGAACAGAGTGTGAAGCATTCGGCTCCAAATGGCACTTTAAAGATTCTAACCCGGGAACCGGTTGTAGGCGCGGTCGTTCTGGCAATGGAAAGCAGCGGTATGCGTGTGAATCAGGAGGTTCTTGATCGTCTATCACTGGGTAAGGAGGGGCTATTATTATGAAGGAGAATTTGAAGCTCGTTGTCATCGGAGCGGGTTCATCATATACGCCTGAGCTTATTGAAGGCATCATCATGCATCATAAAGAGCTTCCCGTCCGCGAAGTATGGCTGGTGGATATTGAGGCGGGAAGGGAGAAGCTGCATACGATTGCGGAACTAAGCAAGCGTATGATTGCTGAGTCCGGACTGCCAATTACCGTGGACCAGACGCTTGAGCGGAGGGAGGCCATCGCCGGAGCAGACTTTATCTGCACTCAAATCCGGGTAGGTATGCTGGAAGCGCGAAAGTGGGATGAATTAATTCCGCTTCAATACGATGTCATCGGTCAGGAGACGACGGGTCCTGGAGGGATGATGAAAGGCCTACGGACCATTCCGGTCATTCTGGATATTTGCAAGGACATTGAGGAGCTAGCTCCGGATGCCTGGTTGCTGAATTTTACGAATCCGGCTGGTATGGTGACTGAAGCTGTTCACAAATATTCATCGGTAAAAAGCGTAGGCCTGTGCAACTCGCCGATCGGTTTTCAAAAGTGGCTCTCTGAGTTCTTCGGACTTCCTACGGAGAAGATCTACGCGGAGTTTGTCGGCATCAACCATCTGCACTGGGTATCCGATATCGTAATTGACGGTAAAAGCAAGCTACAGGAGCTCATTGATTACCCCCAGAACTACAAGGCGAGCAATGTGCCGTTTGATTCCTGGGACCACCGGTTTCTGAATGCTTTGAAAGCCATCCCTTCTTATTACCTTAGCTATTACTACATGACGGACGCGATGCTTGCGGAACAGAAGGAAGCAGCAGCAACGACCGGATCGCGCGCTGAGGTAGTGAAGAAGGTGGAGGAAGAGTTGTTTGAGCTGTACCGGAACGTAGAGCTTAAGGAGAAGCCAAAGCAACTGGAGCAGCGTGGTGGAGCCTATTACTCGGAGGCGGCAGTGCTGCTGATGCGCTCCATTTATAATGATTCCCGCGATATCCAGACGTTGAATGTAAGGAATAACGGAATGATTGACTTCTTGCCGGACGATGCCTCCATTGAGGTGAACTGTGTGGTAACCAAACAAGGTCCGCTGCCGATTCCGCTGCGCAAAATTCCGCAGCCCGTCAAAGGCCTGCTGGCCGCGGTCAAGCAATACGAGAGCCTCACCATCGAGGCGGCTGTGCACGGAGACCGGGATATGGCCCTGCAGGCTATGGTTCATCATCCGCTCGTGCCCTCGGTCACTGTAGCTGAACAGCTGCTGGATGAAATGCTGGAGAAGAACAAAGCGTTTTTGCCGTTGTTTCACTAGAATCGTCCAGAGGAGGAAAAGCGGATGAACACGGCCGAGAAACCAAGTAGATGGAAGAAATTCACCAGCCAATTGGATTTGCAGTCCATGGTTTGGCCGGGAATTATCTTTGTATTCATTTTTAGCTACATTCCGATGTATGGCGTGGTCATGGCGTTCCAGCAATACGATATTTTTGGCGGCATTATGAAGAGCCCCTGGGTTGGATTTATGCATTTCAGAATGTTCTTCGAGGCACCGGAGTTCTGGAATGTGATGCGAAATACCATTGTGATTAGCTTGCTTAAATTGATTATCTCTTTTCCGGCACCGATTCTTCTTGCACTGATGCTGAATGAGATCGGTAATATGGGCTTTAAACGCGTTATCCAGACCGTCAGCTATTTACCTTATTTCCTGTCTTGGGTTATTGTATCCGGTTTTGTATTTTCGCTATTATCTGTTGATAACGGAACGGTGAACTATGTGCTGGAGCGTTTCAATCTGGTAGGGGAGCCAGTTAACTTCCTGGCATTACCCAAATACTTCTGGTCTATTCTAGTAAGTGTAAATGTGTGGAAGGAGGTCGGATTTGGGAGCATTGTCTATCTGGCCGCGATTGCAGGCATTGATCCGACTTTATATGAAGCCGCTTCCATAGACGGAGCAAGCCGATTTAAGCAAATTCACTTGATTACACTCCCCAGCATTACCCCCATTATCATCATCTTTATGATTCTTGCGATCGGCAGTCTGCTTAGTGCGGGCTTCGAGGACATTTTGCTGCTGGCAACCAATCCAATCCTGCGACCCTACTCCGATGTTATCGACACCTATGTGTACCGTGTTGGGATATTAAATGCCAGATTCTCTTATGCGACAGCGGTAGGGCTTTTCAAAGCGGTAATCAGTGTCATTCTGCTGGTGATGGCCAACAAAATAGCCCGCCGGGCAGATGTTAGTCTCTGGTAGGTACTACTACTCATAGCGAATGCTTCCGATGCAAGTTTTATTGGAATGTATCGACTGTAAGTAATGCTCCATAAACCTTTTAGGAGAGGTGAACAATGAGACTAAGCCTAGGCGACAAAATCATGCAGCGGAGTATTTATATCCTTTTGACGCTGCTGGCGCTATTTATGCTGTACCCATTTTGGAACGCGCTGGTCATTTCCTTTAATCTAGGGAGCGATACGGCGCTCGGCGGTATAACCTTGTTGCCGAGAGCATTTACCCTGGAAAATTATTATATTGTGTTTCAGGATCATCGCCTGCTGAATTCTTTTCTGATCACCATTCTTAGAACGATGAGCGGCACGGCGTTGTCCGTCTTCTTCACGGCCCTGTTAGCTTACGGAATGTCCAAGAAAACATTGCTTTTTCGAAAACAATATATGGTGTTCTTCATGATTACGATGTTCTTCAGTGGAGGGCTCATCCCTAGTTATTTACTGGTTCGCTCTTTGGGTATGCTGGATACCTTTTGGGTTCTGATTATCCCCGGTATCATCAGCGTCTGGAACATGATTGTCATCCGCACCTTCTTCAACGCTTTGCCGGAGGGGCTTGAGGAATCGGCCAAAATCGACGGTTGCAGTAACTACGGCATTTTCTTCCGAATCGTTATTCCCGTCTCCGGTCCGGTGCTGGCCACGATTGCTTTATTTACTGCGGTCGGTTACTGGAACGACTGGTTTACGGGAGCGATCTATATTACGAAGGACGAACTGCTTCCTATACAGACCCTGCTGCGGCAGGTTATGAACTCCAACATTATGACCCAAATTGGCTCATCGAATGCCATCGCGCTGGATCATATGAACCGAAATCGGACGATTACTACGAAGTCACTGACCATGGCTACGATGATGATCGCTACTATTCCGATTATCCTGACGTACCCTTTTCTCCAAAAGTACTTTGTGAAGGGCGTAATGATCGGTTCATTGAAAGAATAGCAGTGTCCATATTATGTAGAAAGAAGGGAAAAGAATGGGCAATCGTATGAAATGGGTATCGCTTCTGCTGACTTCGCTGGTGCTTCTTCTCGCTGCCTGTAGCGGAGGGGGGAATTCTAACACTTCACCAAACACAAGCGAGAAAAATTTGAATACCGAGGTCGCCACTGATGACGGCAGCGGGATCAAGCCTGTCACCTTCAGCTTCTATGGAAACTATGACTGGCTTACGACATCACCATGGGGGGATAATGAGGCGACAAAATGGATTCAGGAGAACCGTAAGGTTACAGTTGAACCGATTCAATCGGGAGGTGCGGCCGGAGAAAAACTCAACACGATGATCGTCGGCGGAGATTTACCGGATGTCATTTTTACTGACCGGGGATCCTCAGTGGAACGGCTGGTGCAGGCAGGGCAACTTGTTGCGCTGGATGATTACTATGACAAGTATCCGAACTTCAAGAAATATGTGAAGGAATCCACCCTGAATTTGCTCCGTTCAGATGACGGGAAAATCTATCAAATCCCGAACTGGTATACCTCCGGGCAATTCGGCAACGGCGGATGGATGGTGAATAAAGATATTTATAATGAGCTCGGCAGACCGGTGCTGGAGACCTTTGATGATTTGTATCAATATTTACGCTTGGTGCAAGAGAAGTATCCCGATGTTGTACCTCTGGAGGTTGGCGAGAAGGGGGCAGGTCTGGAGATTATGTATGGCGGTTTTAAGAAGCATTCTACCAGTAAGTTCATTTCACTCATGGGATACCCGGAAGGCGACAAGCTGTCATCTATCTTGGATGATCCCGCTTACGAGGAGATGGTGCTGTATATCAATAAGCTGTATCGTGAACGGCTGATTACGCAGGATGCACTGCAGCAAACCCAGGATGCGGTCAAAGAAAAGGTCAATACCAGCCGGGTAGCGGTCATGGTCGAATCCAATATCACTACGTATGGAGCCGAGGGACACCGTGCACTGACTGCGAACAATCCGGACAGCGGTTATGAAATTATTTGGCCTATTCATAAAGCCGGACTAGACAAAATGCAAGTGTTTGTAAGCGGTTTCGAGACGCTGGGTTGGAACGTCAGTGTCATTACGAAAAAGGCCAAGGATCCGGAGGCCATCTTCGCTTATTTTGACTGGATTACGGGTCCGGAGGGACAGAAGGTGCTATTCTTCGGTCCTAAAGGCTTGTACTGGGATGAGGAGGATGCAGACGGAGCACCAATTCCGAACGAGAAATACAAGACGACTCCTGCTAACGAGCGTACCGAAACAATGAGAAAATTCGAGGACTTTAACTGGGCGGGAAATACGACCTTTATTGATACGGCGAAAATGAGCTTAGAGGCACTGCTTTCCGCGAACCAGAAATCATGGGAGACAGTGGCGCAGTCCACGGTGACCTGGAAAACCGCGCTGGACATTACGGAATTTGTGAATACCGATCCGCTTCCGGATACGGAGATTGGCATCATCGCACAGAATATCGGGGATATTTATACCCTTGCTTACGCACAAATGGTTCAGGCGAAGTCGGATGAAGAGGTATTGTCGGCACTGGAGACAGCCAAAAAGAACACCCAAAAAGCGGGGCTGGATAAGCTGCTTGAGTTCAGAACCGAAAAATGGCAGGAGAATGTCAAGAAAATCAACGCGACGAAATAAGACTTTTATGAAATCTTATACTTGTGGAGGCGATATTATGGCATTTGCGCTGAGATCGAGATGCATAGCAATGTTAAGCTTCGTATTGGTTTCTTCGATAGCAGGTGGTTCCGTGCCGGCTAAGGCCGATGAGGAGAGTAATCCCCCTTTTGAAACGGAAGTTATTGTACGGACCGTAAACCAGTTTAAGAACACGGCGGATGTCCATAATTTCATCCAGCTGTCCACAAGCTACGGTGTCGATGTCATCAGCATGAACGTGAAGCAGGATGAAGATGATGAGGTTCCGTCTGGAAGTGTATTTTATCAGAGTGATATCGCTCCGATCGCGCAAGGCTACGAGAATTTCGATGCTCTGCAGGCTGTTATTACAGCAGCCCATGCTGCAGGAATCAAGGTTCATGCCTGGATTCCCCAGTTCCATGATCAGCAAGCCTTCCTTGCTCATGATGAATGGCAGATGCAAGCGCTGGTTAACGGGGTTCAGATTCCATTCACAGGTTCTAACGGCAACGAATACTTCGTCAATCCGATTCACCACGAAGTGCAGCTGTATGAGCGTTCCATCATTCAGGAAGTGATCGAGAATTATGCTGTTGACGGTGTTGTGCTAGACTGGATCCGCTTCGACAATTACAACATGGACGTCAGTGATTACACGGTTGCGAAGTATCAGGCACAGTTCGGGTATTCCCCGCTCAGCATTGACTTCGATACGGATTCGCCTCAGCGGGAGCAGTGGAATGAATGGAGAACAGAACAAATTGGACAGTATGTAGGCGATATCCGTGAGGATATTTCTGAATCCACAAATCCGGATGTGCAGCTCGGTGTGTATATTTTGCCGCCGGAATTTACAGAGGTTGGACAGAATGTAGCCAAATTCAAGGATGATATCGACTTTGTCGCACCGATGGCGTACTTTGATGACTGGGAGTTCAATAGTGACTGGGTATACAGCACTTCCTACGGCATCCTGAAGGATACGAGCGACCGGATCAGTGGCAGTGATGTGGAGATTGTAGCCACACTGGATAATGACTGGACTGATGATCAATATCAGGAGATTTACAAGGGAATCCGCGAGAATTATCCGGACGTGAAGCGCCTGTCGTTCTTTGCCTACGGGGCCTGGCCAGAAGATGAATTGGCCAATATCAAGGAACGTGAAACCTGGCCGACGCCAGGCTGGACGCCTCCGGTAGAACAAGACTATCCGGCTCAATTACCAGCTGGATGGAAGGCTCGAAATATCGGTTCCATGCCGGGGAACGTTACCTACAATTCATCCAATAAGCAATTTACACTCAATAGCAGCTCTACGGATATTTGGGGAAATGGAGATCAACTGAATTATATATACCAATCCGCGAGCGGCAATGCGGAGATTATTGTTAAAGTGCAGTCCACTAGCCGATTGGACGGCTGGGCCAAGGCCGGCATTATGATTCGGGAGTCGTTGGGTCATAATTCGAAGCACGCAGATATGATGCTTACCCCCGAGAATGGGGCAACCTTCCAGTATCGTGCAGAGACCGCGGGCAATATGGTCGACCATACTGCGGCTGCCTCGGCTCCAAGATGGCTAAAGCTGACCAGAAGCGGAAATACCTTCAAAGGGGCTATTTCGGCGAACGGGAATAACTGGCAAACAGTTGGAACTGTTCAAATCCCGATGAATCGCAAGGTGTATATTGGCATAGCGCTCAGCAATCCGGGGGATGATTCGAGGAATAAGGCCGTATTTGGAAATGTGAAAATTACGGATTAAGTCTAATGCAATAGCTTGGGGAGCTGAAAATATAGCTGGCCACGTCTTCAGAAGTGACGCGTTTAGGCCTTCTTCACCTTTAGGGGGGAAGGTTTTTTGTTGTATATGCATGTTTGCTAAAAGAACATTCAATTGATAATCATTCTCAATACATATATAATTAATCCAAAGTAAGGGGAAGTAGGGATGAGCATGAAGCGTAACGATGGTCTGATTGAAGCAGAAACGATTGATGCCCATAAGACGCTTAGATGCGAAGGGTTTAATATTACTTACCAGTTGGACGGAAGCCACTTTGAGATAAAACCACCGGTCGAGCTAGGGGAGGGCAGCTGCCGGAGCCTGCTTACTCAGCGTTATCTTCAGATGACGGATTTTGATCTCCAATTTAATCGGGATATCGAAGCGAAGGGCGAGTTTAGAACACCTCGTACGGAGCTGATATTCTGTATGGGACATGGAATTGAATGGGGGACCTCGCTGAAGCAGGACTACTTTGCCATAGATACAGGAGAAAGTGTGCTGCTTCACGGCGGAGTAAGAAGTGAAAATTGTATATACCTTAGCGGAGCGGGCTACAGATTCCTCAGCATAGATATGAGTCCGGCACAATTTGAGCGGATGACCAGCGGACTGACCGAGGATACACGGCTCCAAGCCGGAGGAGGAGCTGGGTTGTTTTTTGGCAAAAACGCTATCACACCATCTATCCGACTTATTCTGTCTCAAATTGCG
This sequence comes from Paenibacillus sp. VTT E-133280, assembly GCF_002264385.1. Lineage (NCBI taxonomy): Bacteria > Bacillati > Bacillota > Bacilli > Caryophanales > Paenibacillaceae > Paenibacillus > Paenibacillus sp. VTT E-133280. Next base: position 6,993 of record NZ_NFUX01000053.1, on the reverse strand, counting down.
GACTGTTCCTATAGTCAGGGTATGCGGGAACTCTATCTGGAGGGGAAAATGCTGGAGCTAATGGCTGTCTATCTCAATGAATCTTTATTTGAAGCTGATCGGATTTCCCACACAGTCAAGCTATCTAGAGATGATATGGAGAGCCTGCGGCTAGCCAAGGAAATTCTGCAGCGTGATTATTTACATCCACCGACACTAGCAGGGCTCTCTCGCATTATTTGCCTCAATGAGTTCAAATTGAAGAAGGGCTTTAAGGAAATGTTCGGTTATACTGTCCATGCCTATGTGATCGAACAACGGATGCAAAGGGCACAGCAGCTGCTAGAACATGGAAATATGACGGTAAGTGAAGCAGCATCCAGAGTCGGATACGTGAATGTCAGCCATTTCTCAGCAGCCTTTCGTAAAAAATTCGGTGTGCGTCCTGGAGCATATCTGATCAGTGGTAGACAGCGTTCTTTAGGAACAAGGATGTAAGCTCACATCGAAAACAGATGCTCCTGATTTGGTTGATTATAATCCCGGAAACGGTAGCAACCATGAAGAGCGTTCCTTTACACTAGTGCACAGAGAATCATTCTCAGTGCACTTTTTTGTGCGTAATTATAAAGAGTGGGGGAACAACTGTGAGTAAAACCAAAACTGGCATGTCGAGACTGCTAGAGATTGCCGGAGAGAAGCGGGGCTTGCTGATCCTATCTGGCATATTGTCATCTGTCAGCGCCGTGTTAATGCTGGTACCATTTTTGTCTGTTTATTTCATCTTGGCTGAGCTACTGCGGCATGCCGCGTCTCCTGGACAGGTTGACGGTGATGCAATGATCCGCTGGGGATGGATTGCACTTGGCGGATTGATCGGAGGGTTGGTGACCTCATATTGCGGTATTATGTGTTCGCATATTGCGGCTTTTCGTATTCAGTATAATCTGCGTGTGCGAATGACTGAACATCTAGGCAGACTGCCGCTCGGCTTCCTGAATGGAACTTCGACCGGCGCAGTGAAGAAGACGCTGGAACAGAATGTCGACAAGGTGGAAAATTTCGTAGCGCATCAGCTCCCTGATCTGGTCAGCGCGCTGGCGTCCACGGTGCTTATGATTGTGGCGATGTTCTGGCTGAGTCCGCCGTTAGCTGTTGCCTGTCTTCTACCGATCCTAATAGGAATGGTTGTGCAGTCAGCACTTATGATGAGTAGTAAGGGGAAAACTAGTGTGAAGCAGTATCATGATTCTTTGGAGCAGATCAATGCTTCAGCAGTGCAGTATGTGCGGGGGATGCCAGCGGTGAAGGTGTTCGGGCAGACGGTGCATTCCTTCCGAAGGTTCTACAGTGATATGACCAGATACCGTGATTATTGTCTGGAGTTTACGGACCGTTATCAGTCAGGCTATATTCTGTTCAAAACATTGCTGGCCTCCTCATTTACCTTTATTTTACCGGTGGGTGTCTTTATGCTAAGCGGCCAGCCGAATTCCATGTCCTTTGCGCTTGTGTTGCTGTTCTTTCTAATTATGGCACCAGGCGTATCTTCTCCGCTCTATAAGCTACTTATGCTGGCTTCGAGCACTCGGGATATCGGCGAAGGTGTAGAGCGGATGGATCGTCTTTTGGCACAGCAGCCTGTACCAGAAATAGCAAAGCCGTTGTCACCGCAAGCTTTCGACGTTGAATTTATGGATGTAACCTTCTCCTACAGTGAAGAAGAGGGGGCTGCGGCTGCGCTCAGCGAGGTCTCCTTCCGGGCAGAACAAGGGAAGGTTACAGCGCTGGTTGGACCGTCAGGTTCAGGTAAATCGACGGTGGCCAGCTTGGTGCCGCGGTTCTGGGACCCGCAAGAGGGTGCGATCCGTATCGGTGGAGTGGATATCCGCCATATGGCGATTCATGAACTGATGAATACAGTTGCCTTTGTATTTCAGGAGACCTTCCTGTTCTATGACACTTTGTATGAGAATATTGCCGTCGGTAAACCGGGAGCAACGCTGGAGGAAGTTCAGGCTGCAGCCAGAGCGGCACAATGCGACGAGTTCATCTCTCGGCTTCCGCAGGGGTACGATACGTTAATCGGTGAAGGTGGTGTCTATCTCTCCGGCGGTGAAGAGCAGCGTATTGCGGTAGCCCGGGCTATCCTTAAAAATGCTCCGGTACTTGTGCTCGATGAAGCAACTGCTTTTGCCGACCCGGAAAATGAGCATCACATGCAGCTGGCACTAACGGAGCTTATGCGCGGGAAGACGGTTATTGTCATTGCTCACAGACTCTCCTCTATTCGTGAAGCCGCACAAATTCTGGTACTGCGAGATGGGCAAATCGTGGAGCGTGGAGATCACGATAGTTTGATTGATCGCGATGGACTTTACACTCAAATGTGGCATGTCTACAGTGACGCCGGAGATTGGCATTTGGAAAAAAGGGGGGAACAGCTATGAAGGTATTGCACAATATTACTGCTGGCAAACCACAGCAGCTGCTGAAGCCTGTATTTTTTTCCTTACTGGCTAACTTAGTCAGTGTGCTTCCGTATGCGCTAGTGATTGAGGCGGTGCGGTTGATTTTTGCTCCTTATATTACGGTGGGTGCAGAGCTTCAGATAGAACGGCTTTGGTGGATTTGCGCGGGACTAGCTGCTGTCATGGTACTGATGTTCCTGAGCGAGATTCCCGCTTACCGCACTGCATACCGCGGGGCTTACAATGTTGCGGCACAGGGACGGGCGGAATTAGCAGAACATCTGCGTAAGCTTCCGCTAGGCTACCTGACTCGCCGGGATCCCGGTGATTTGGCGAATATGATGATGGGCGATTTCACGCTGGTTGAGACAGGCATTTCACATCTGCTGCCACAGCTTGCAGGGGCTTTTGTACTGCCGATATTTGCACTTGCAGGTTTACTATTCCTCGACTGGCGGATGGCGCTTTCCATGTTCGTGGCGCTGCCGGTTGCCCTTCTGATCATGTATCTATCGGGCAAGCTGCGGCGGAGACTCGGAGCGGATCATATGAAGGCCAAGCTGAACGCTGCGAACCGATTGCAAGAATACTTGAACGGCATACGGGTGATGAAAGCCTATAACCTGACGGGAGAACGATTTGTCCGTCTGGATAGCTCTTTTAGAACTTTGATGAAGGAAAGTGTGAAGCTTGAAGGGATATTCGGACCGGTCATTCTAACGGCTATGGCTCTTCTTCGTGCGGGTCTGACCTTAATGGTATACGTTGGTGTTCATCTATTGTTAGGCGGGGAGCTCGGTATTCTGCAACTGGCGGTATTTCTTATTGTCGGCACACGCATCTATGATCCACTGACGACGGCGCTCGCCAACTATGCCGAATTCCGGTACAACGAACAAGCGGGTGAACGTATCGTAGACCTGCTTCGCCAGCCGGTCATGACGGGGACTACAGCTCCGCTTTCCGAGAGCAGTACTATTCGCTTTGACAATGTTACCTTCGGTTATGGAGGTGAGCCTGTTCTCAAACAATTAAGCATAGAGATGCCGCAAGGCTCATTAACTGCAATTGTGGGTCCCTCCGGCAGCGGAAAGAGTACAGTGCTGCGCCTGATCTCGCGTTTCTATGATCCTGACGAAGGAAGTGTTCTGCTAGGCGGACGCAATATTAAAGATATTGATCCAGAACATTTGCTAGGGTCTGTGTCGGTTGTGTTTCAGGATGTGTACCTGTTCCAAGACACCATTGGAAACAACATTGCTTTTGGGCGGCCGGGCGCGTCGCAGCAGGATATTCAACAAGCAGCAGAAATGGCCCATTGCCATCATTTCATCATGAAATTACCGCTTGGTTATGACACGCCGGTAGGCGAGGGTGGCAGTACGCTTTCCGGAGGGGAGAAGCAGCGGATCTCCATTGCTCGCGCGATTCTTAAGAATGCTCCAATTGTATTACTAGATGAAGCTACTGCATCGCTTGACCCGCAGAATGAAGCCGAGATACAGAAGGGAATTGATACGCTGATTACGGGCAGAACTGTTATTGTTATCGCGCATCGGCTGAAAACTATACGAGGTGCAGACAACATTATTGTGCTGGAAGATGGCCGGCTGGTCGAGCAGGGACGACATGAAGCCCTACTGTTGCGCGGCGGACTGTACGACCGGCTTTGGAAGCTACAACAGCAATCCGTCGGATTCCGCATCACATCTTAGGCAATACTCGGCACATTTTAGGAGGAAAACGTATGGCTATAACAAAGGATGAATCCGCTTGGCCGATTATAAGCCTTAGTTTGGGGGAGGCGTTTGATCAGGTGACCGTAGAAGAATATATCGCTTATTGGGAAGAGCTGCTCGCGCGCCGATCTGCCTTCGGTCTGCTGATGGTGCATTCTGCTGAGAAAAACACACGTCCAGAGCGTGCGGTCACACAGCTGTATATGAACTGGTGCAACATGAACAAGCGGGAAATCGCCCAATATTGTTCAGGCATCGCGGTCGTAATGCAGAATGCTAAGTTGCTTGCTGTCTACAAGCCAGTTACAGCGTTGTCCACTAAAAGAACCTACGGCTGCTCCGGAGGCGCTTTCTCCGGAGAGGCTGAGCATAAGGTGGCTGGAGGAGCAATTGGCTAAGGCACCTTCGGGTACGAAAAGCTAATATAGCTGCCCATAATTTTGGGGTACACATTTAAGCTTTCTTCACCCTTTTGGGTGGGGAAGGCTTTTTTTATCTAGAAAGATAAGAATCCGCCAACCCCTCACAACCAACGTGTCAGAGTAAGCTTTTATATAGACCATTCTCTAGTCCTATGGAATATCCTACCCTTCAATTCCCTAATCCTAGTTTAGATTGGAATAAGTGGTTTAATAAACCTGTAGATGAACACTGCCAATGGTTATTTCAAGTGGTCGAAGAGATGATGGAATTCTTTATTATTGACTTGCTGAAGTTACCTGATGTCAAACCAATCCTAATAGATTTAGGAATAATGCCTGAATTTATATTACCGTTTATCCCGGAAGAGAGAATGATATGTTTTTATACATCCGATGCGGAGATTGAGAAACACAGTAATAAATCTATGATTAAGTTCTCCAATGAAATAAAGAACGCTTGCACTAAGCTGGGCATCAAAACCATAGAAAGAACACCAAACATGAGCGTAGAAGAACAATTTAGGTTAGTTTGTGAACATTTTAAAATGTAAGGATGACCGAAAGGTATACCTACTCAAAGAAACCATTCCTTTGTCAGGGATGGTTTCTTCATAACTAGAAAAGTACACAGGTGTGCCCGTATAATAAATAGGAGCAAGTAATTGGCAGTAGACTGATGATGAGGGGAGAGAAGACATGTTTTTCTTTAAGAAAAATAAAGGCATCACAAAAGAGGAGCTGCATGCCCTGGTTGAAGGCTTGGAGCAGGCTTATATGGATAAGGATGAAGAAGGTTTGAGCAAAAGATTTCATCCAGATAAGAGGGGAATGTCCTTTTTAAATCACTTTCAATTAATGATGACATTTCAAATCTATAATATAAAATCTGAAATTCTTGAATTTGAATTGCTGTCAATGGATGCCACTAAAGCAGTCTTTACATACACTCGGAAGCACATTCATACCTGTATCAACCCCGCCGATGAACGTGAGGAAAAAAGAAATCAAATTATCAGTTATTTCGTTGAGGCTGTGAAGGAGAATGGTTCAATTTGGATTACGAGGTACAGCCCTTATAGCACGATTTTTGTAGATAAGAAGGGTGATTTCCTTAGTGGTGTGGATGCTGTCATTCCTCCTGGAGAAGAGATCAATTCAGGCATTGCGCGATTCATCCCTTATTTTCAGCTTGACAGCTATGTACCTGCAACATTCCATGTCTACAGTAACAGTCAATTTATCGGATATTATCCGCTAGGAGAATACCATCGGTACGAACCTTCGCATACGTTCACGATTAATTATTTTGATGAAATAGCAGCGTCTTCTGTAGAGAAGCATACAGCGGACTATATCTCCCAAGAAACCTTGTTGACTGCTCAAGTACTGCATCAGACTGTTAATAGCTCTATAGTGGAGACGCAGTTGATGAACAATAATGTATTAGAGCATGAACTTGTTACCAGCCTGCTTACGAAGGATGGGTTCTATATGATTAGATTTCTGTATGACAAAGGGAAGCCGATCCCGCCAGAGGAGCGAGAAAAGTGGAAGCGCGAGATGGTCACTTTAATAGAAAAAGAGCACAGCAGTTAACACAGAAACTTGCCGTTACAGACAGCACGCGAACCGTATCCTAAGTAACGATAAGTTTTTTTGGTAATAATGAGAGAAAAGGAGAGATGAAAATGTCCTATATCGTTGAATTCAAAAATGTGTCTACGGTTGGGTTAGAATCTTCACCTGTAGTAGATGCACTTGCTGGTCTGCGTGCTAATGAGGCCCGTTACTTTATGAACAAATACAAACATGAGTTTACGGTTGTACAAGCCAGTGAAAGTCAGGAGACCCTTGATTATGTGAACCGAATTTTAAAAGAAGAACGTGATATTGAGTTTGCGGCCAAACCTTTAGAAACGTCGCGTTTTCAAGTGGGAAATATTAAATTTGCTTATGTCTTTTATGAGGATGGTCTTGCAGTCAACGTTATGTATACGGTGGATGACCCTAAGAAGCGGGCTGTTGGTTTTAAGCTTTCTGAGGGGATGGAGATCCCAAAGGAGCTAGAAGAGAAGTTTAAGTTTGCTAGGCAGAAGTCCAAGCTAGCCGGAACAATTCGGGGTTCGTTTTTTGTAATTAAAGGAGAGTATTAAGGTTAGCAAAATTGCAGCTTAATCAATGAGAGGGCCATCCTGTAAAAGGATGGCCCTAAATCTTGCCGGTATAAATAATTTGCTTAGGTTATCTATGGGATTGGACTCTCATTTAAGAGGCCGAATTTATTATATAGAGCAACGAAAACTGGAGTAGCGTGCCTACTTAACAATTATTTTGCATGAGTGGCTGAGATGCTGGAATGTACGGTATAAATCCCGTAGAAAA
>NZ_NFUX01000047.1:0-59365 GCF_002264385.1 Paenibacillus sp. VTT E-133280 | reverse complement strand
ATTCTAGTGCTGACAAGCAAGGAAATTCTACCCCATACGAACAAAAAAGCTATTCCGTAGATGCAGGTAAGGTTAACCAAATTTCACTCTCCACCACAAACCGTAAGATTGAACTGGTCCAATCCACTGACAATGAGATTCATATCGATTATTTCGAAAACAATAAGGAATCGTATGAACTAAATGTTACCGACGATAAAAAATTAGTCATGGAAGCTGTATCCAATAAACAGTGGAAAGACTATATCGGTCTGGACTCAGACAAAACACATCGTGATATAAAAATAGCTATACCCAATCATACTGCCAGCGATATTACATTAAACACATCCAAAGGTGATATTGTCGTTTCAGAACTAAACATAGCCGGTTCCGTCCATGCAAAAACTTCCGATGGAAAAATTGATTTTAGCAATGTAGAGATGGATAAGGATCTGAATATCGAGACCAAAAATGACCATGCGTTGTTGTCCGGAGTGAGCGTAAAAGGTTCCATCGATGCAACCCTTTCAAATGGCGATTTAGAGGTAACAAAAGTTGCGGTCGGGGATACTTTGAAAATGAAAGCAAAAAATGGGGACATCACTGGAACCGTGATTGGGTCATATGATGTCTTTGACATTACAAGCAAAGCATCCAAAGGGAAAAATAATCTTCCGGAAAGTAAAAGTGGTGGAGATAAGAAATTAGAGGTCAGCACTAATAATGGAGATATAGATCTTACATTTGTTGATTAAGGATAATCTCTTCATTAACATGAGTTGGAATAGGAAAAAAGCCTGAGGGAACCTATTAAATAGGTTCCCTCAGGCTTTTTTTAGAATGGTAACCAAATTCGATTAAAGATCAGTGATGGCTGCCAGAACAGTATTGTTGAAGTAATCAACATACATATTTTTAAATGGCTTCTGGTGATCCAACTCTACGGATAAATGAACGGTCACCGTCTGATAAATCGGATCAACGCAAAGGAAAGGACCTGCCGCGCCCCAGTGTGAATAGGCTTCTGGAGAGAACAAATCTCCACCATCACGCTTCGAGCCGTTAATCGCCCATCCGTACCCCCAATACGCTTCTGGAAAAACCTCGTCTCTATATTGTGAGGATACGCCTGGAATTTGGTTGCGGGTCATTTCTTTTACGGTAACCGGACTAAGAAATCGTACTCCGTTATATATCCCACCGTTAAGAAACATCTGGCCAAAGACAGCCAAATCCATAGCCGTGGAGTACGCGCCGCCCCCCGCAGATACGGAATTCAAATTATACTCGCTGTCTACCCATTCCGCGCACGCCGCTTCTGGTGCACGTCTTACTACTTTGTCCAGCACGTCCATGGGTACACGATAATATGTATTTTCCATACCAAGCGGTTTAAAAATGGTTTCCTTTACGAATACATCATAAGCCTGTCCGCTAACGCGCCGGATGATTTCACCCAACAGCTCATAACCATATCCGCAATAAGACATCACCGTACCAGGTTCGTTACTAAGCGGTGCATCATAACCGCCATATAAGTACTTATGCTGATCTGGATCTTGATTAGGTTCGTGTGGAGGGTATTCTCCTTGTTCCTTTTTCAACTGTCCGTTCTGCCAAATCACCTCACCCTCCAGGCCAGAGGTATGTGTCAATAAGTGATGTACGCATACCTTAGTTTTGCCTTCACCTGTAAATTCGGGGAGGTAATCGGAAACAGGTCTGTTTAGACCAATCTTCCCTTGTTCCATTAACATCATTATAGCGGTTGCCGTAAACAGTTTTGTTATAGAACACAGCGGATAAATAGCATCTACAGTTAATTCCGCTGCGCCTGGCTCCGGACCGAATTTCCCGTTCGCTTGATGGACCAGTAGCGTACCCTTTCTTGCAGCAACAATAACTTGTGCCGGTGTGATGTTGTGTTCAACCATTTGTGCAGCTGCTATACGTATGCGCTCTACACCGTAAGCCGACACACCTGCTTGTTCTAAAGAATGAAATAATAGTTCTTTCATGGATAGCCCCCCTAAACAAATTTATTCAATACATATATAAACTATTATACAAATATATTAAATAATCCTGCTTACTCACTATTTACCTGTGACTCCATGGTTAATGGGCTATTCTTAATAAAAGAAAACGCTAATCTCGGGTTTATCCCGAAAATTAGCGTTTTATTTTAACCGCATCCACTTCTTCACTAAGAGACCGCTAACTTAAAAGCATCGACATTTAATGCCGTCCCATTGATGGTTAGTGTGGCGTTGTAATAACCGCGATCACCACTCGGCTTACATTTATAATCACCCGAACATCCGCACACAAAGAATTTTGTATTTGTATACCCTGGATATATATTAGTAAGCTTTCGGTAAAACAAATGCCCATGATGTGTAAAAATAGCCAGTACTTTATCTCTCACCTTTACAGGAATAGACGTAAAAAACTTAGCAGTCTCCGCCGCGCTTAATACATGGCTAGGATCGACCGTGATCCCGCTCACTTTTAAAGGCCAATGAAAATCAATAATGTAGTAATGCTGGTCATCTAAATTCTTTAATAGATTTATACTGGCCGGCGAAAATTTTCCAAGCGCACAATTGAGCCATACGTACTTCACTTTGCCCTGTGTCCCAGGGAAATTCATTTGTCCTTCAACAGCCCCTAAATATTGTGTGAATAAGGACTGGGTACTTGCCTCCCAATTTCCAATCGATGCTTTATAGGGGATGCTTCCGAGCGTGCTAGTAACTGTATCCTTGAAGTCCTTGTAATAGGCATTTGCATTATTTCCATGATTCGCTCCCGCTTGCGTGTTATCTCCTCCAAAAATAACAAACCTCTTATTCCCGCTCCCCACAGCCTTTGGCAGAAGATTTCTAAAAATGCTTGCGCTATTCCCATATCCCACATGGCTATCCCCAATAACCGCGAAATTAATAGTCTGGGCTTTTGCTTTAAGATTCAGATTACGTTTGGGCTTAGGACTGGCAAGAAGCCTTCGCTTCTTAGTGGAGGCTATCTGCTTTTTCATCTTAATCACCTCTTTAAAATGGATGAAGAATTCCTGGTAGTATGTATATTCGATCCAATGTGCTTTCTCTTGGACAGACGTATCCTTTAAAAAGAATATATAGAGCAGATAATTAACAGGCTTATCTAAAAAGGTAAGATGTTATAATGAATTCCACAGACGTCAATAATACAGTTCAATCTTTAGCATTATAGTTTCAAAATATATTCAAGTAACGGAGGCCTTATTTTGAATAACGTTATCCCGGAATGGGCCGAATCTCATTTTCCTTTATATAGCGCTGGCAGCATTCAATCGATGTATGGGACCTCAAATCTACCAAGAGTTCAGATTCATGAGAATCTAACCGTATTACTGGCCGTTGCCGCTGGTAAAGGAAGCCTTGAAGTCAATAATCTAACTTATGAGCTTACGGAAGGAAGTGTAATCCTTCTCCCCGCTAATACTCATGCCTCTTTAATTACAAATCTCCAGCAGCCGCTTCATGCCTATAAGCTCACCATCTGGATTCAAGAGCAGACTCAGGCTATACCTGGCAGTACGATGGTACGAAAAAGCGAAATAGCTTCGAGTTCAAATATGCTGTTGTTTCCTTATGAGCCTACCATTGTATCCAGTGTCAAGGAGTTGTATCTTCACCGACTGCCAGATCGAGAAACACGTCATGTACAGAATCAAATGCTCTTTCATCAGATTATTCTACAATTGCTTGAACAGCAGGAAGCCAGATATACAGTCAACGAGCAGCCATCGATGGAACGGAGCATTTCTTACCTGGAGAATCACTTTAGCGAAAAAATAACACGTGAGCACTTAGCCGCCATTGCGGGTGTAAGCAGCTCGCATTATTCAACGCTGTTCAAGCAGGTGACAGGCTTTAGCCAGAGCGAATACTTGTCGCGGCTACGGGTCCATAGTGCCAAGGAGCTTTTGCTTAACGGTTCAGGTACACTTAGGGAAATTGCGCTAAAGGTAGGCTACAAGGATGAATTTTATCTCAGCCGTCGTTTTAAGCTGCAGACAGGCGCATCTCCATCTGGTTACAGCGGAAGCTCTTTCCAGCGAATTGCCGTAATGCTCACCCCTTATGCAAGCCATTTACTGTTACTTGGCTTAGAACCTGCGGTTACCATCTCTGAAAGTAGTGAATATTTGAATCTTTCGGATCAGGAGCCACCTCAGTCGATGAAGTTTATCAACACAAATAGCTCGGCTGAACAGATCCGATCGCTTTTACTTGATGCCAACGTTGAACTGATTATTGCGGCCAAAGAGCATTTGGAAGAATACGGATTGAATGCTGGGCAGCTACGGGCAGTAGCCCCTATTATGGAAGTCTCTTGGAACGAAATCGGCTGGAAAGATCAGCTCCGCCTAATTGGCCGAGCCATTCAGCGGAGTAATCGGGCTGAGCAGTGGCTAGATGCCTTTGAACTAGAAGAACTAGAAGCTCGTGCCGTGATACAGCAAGGTGCGATCGCTAACGAAATTGTGACCCTTCTGATCATTAAACCGGACGAGCTACTCGTTTACGGGGCAAGAAATGTAGGCTATGTGATATACCAATCCCTTGGACTTAGAGCTCCGACCTTGATTGACAACGAGATTAAAAGACTTGGAGACCAGTTCCATTCAATTTCGATTGAAGTTTCAGATCTTGCAGATTATGCAGGAGACCGAATTTTAGTCATTGTATTTCCCGATGCCAAAGGCTCTACCGCGCACACTGAAGCGATCTTTCAATCCCCTTATTGGAGCCAGCTTTCCGCAGTGCAGCAGAAGAAAGTCCATTTACTTGATCTGGATGATTGGGTTCCTTATAACCCCGCTTCGATTCGCTTACAACTAGGACGTGCTGTAGCTTTATTCGGAGGCAAATAATAGTCCAAGTCTTTTTTCCAACAAAAAGGCATGGTTAGGCACATAAGGGATCCCTATAATGATTACAAATGCGAATGATTCTCATAATCACTCTAAAGCATAGGCTGAAGATTGATTTACACGGTTTGAATTGTTCAAAGTAACACTGCCATACAAAAAAAGGGGAGAATGATTTAATGAGAAAGATATTTATTCCGTTTGTACTTATTATGGGGATTGCACTCAGTGCTTGTGGGGGAAATCAGGCGAAGAATGATGCTAGTCCTACAAACAGCCCATCTTCTACTCCTGCTGCGGAGTCAGAAAGTGCGACTTTTACTTATCAATCCGAAGACGGACCTGTTGAGGTTCCAACACATCCTCAGCGTGTCGTTGTACTCACCCGTTTTTTAACAGGGAATGTCATGGCACTTGGTGTACCTGTTGTAGGTGTAGACGAAATGTCCAAAACCAATCCACGCTTTGAAGAACAGCTAAAAGACGTAGAAGCGGTTAGCGATGAAAGCCTGGAGAAAATCATTGAACTGCAGCCGGATCTGATCATCGGGCTCTCCGATATTAAGAATATCGATAAATTCAAGCAAATCGCACCGACCGTTACTTATACTTATAATAAAGTGGATTACTTAACCCAACAGCTGGAAGTCGGCAAATTGGTAAATAAAGAAAAAGAAGCTCAGGCTTGGGTCGATGATTTTAGTGCCCGTACCAAAAAAGCGGGTGAAGAAATCAGAGCGAAGATCGGTGATAATGCCACTGTCTCTGTTATTGAGACCTTTAATAAGCAATTGTATGTATACGGGTATAACTTTGGCCGCGGAACTGAACTCCTCTATGGGGACTTCAAGCTTGGCATGCCAGAAACAGTAAAGGAAAGCACCAAAACAGATGGATTCTTTGCTGTCTCGACAGAAGTGCTGAAGGATTATCTGGGCGATTACGTTATTTTCAGTAAAAATGCGGATGAGGACAATTCCTTCCAGAATACAGAAATCTACAAGAGCATCCCTGCTGTCAAAAATAATCATGTCTACGAAGCTGATGCAAAAGCATTCTATTTTAACGATCCACTTAGCCTTGAGTACCAGTTGGAATTCTTTGAACAACAATTTCTTGGAAAATAAAGATAATGACTACGAAGCAAACTTCCATTTCATTTTTATATAAGCTGCTTGGTAGCGTGCTGGTAATGGTTATATGCCTCGTGATTGCTATGCTATTCGGGGCTAAAGAAACCACTTTCAATGATCTGTGGCTCGCCATCACCTCAAATTCAAAAGCAGACAATGTCCTTATTCTGCGTGAGATCCGGCTGCCTCGCGAACTCGCCGCCATGCTGATCGGTGCGGCCTTTGCCGTATCCGGTGCTATCATGCAGGGGGTTACACGCAATCCATTAGCCGACCCAGGCCTGCTCGGTCTGACCTCGGGCGCGAATATGGCGCTGGCTCTTACGTTTGTATTTCTGCCGGGACTGAATTATTTTGGTACCATGATCGCTTGTTTCTTTGGCGCTGCCCTAGGAGCCGTGCTAGTGCTTGTTCTCGGTTCTGTTCGCCAAGGTGGCTTCTCTCCGATTCGAATCGTACTAGCCGGTGCAGCGGTATCTGCCTTTCTGTATGCTATCGCAAGTGGCGTAAGCATTGCCTTCAAAATATCCAAGGATGTATCCATGTGGACAGCGGGTGGATTGATTGGCACAACCTGGGGCCAGCTTCAGGCTATCGCACCTGTGATCCTCATCGGCATTGTGGTCGCATTAATTTTTTCAAACCAGTTAACCATTCTTAGCTTAAGTGACGAGGTAGCCATCGGTTTAGGCCAAAACCTAGCTTTGGTTAAAGGGATTCTATTCACTCTTATTATTCTGCTGACTGGAGCATCGGTCGCTCTAATTGGGGATATGGCTTTTGTGGGGCTGATGATTCCGCATATTGTCCGTAAGATTGTCGGTACCGATTACCGGTATATATTGCCGATCTCGATCTTTACAGGTGCATCGTTCATGCTTCTCGCGGATACAATTGGACGGACAATCCATGCACCTTATGAGACGCCAGTGGTCGCCGTAGTAGCTATGCTTGGGCTACCTTTCTTCTTGTTTGTTGTTCGGAAAGGAGGTAAAACACTCTCATGATTTCCTCTGCTCCCGTACGAAAGCAACGTATTATCCTATGTGTATGCAGCGGATTGATTCTGCTGACAGCAATCGTCAGCATGGGAATCGGATATTCTTCTCTATCTTTTGACAGACTGCTTCCGGTTCTATTCGGGCATGGAACCTTTAAAGAGGACTTTGTATTATTCTCTGTAAGATTGCCGCGGATTCTGATTACATTGCTGGCAGGCATGGCCTTGGCGTTATCCGGTTCCATTCTGCAAAGCGTTACACGAAACGATCTAGCCGACCCCGGTATTATTGGTATCAACTCCGGTGCAGGTGTGGCAGTCGCTGCTTTCTTTCTCTTTTTCCCGGTTAGCGCCGGATCATTCATTTATGCGCTACCGCTGGTTGCTTTCATAGGGGCATTACTTACGGCAGCGTTAATCTATCTTTTTTCATATAGTCGGACTAAGGGGCTTGACCCTGTTCGGTTAGTGCTTGTTGGGGTAGGGTTCTCCCTAGCGCTGTCTGGCGTTATGATCGTGATCATTTCCTCCGCGGATCGTGCCAAGGTAGATTTTATTGCTAAATGGATCGCAGGGAATATATGGGGTACAGATTGGCCATTCATCTGGGCTTTACTGCCTTGGTTGATCTTACTAGTTCCCTTTACCCTGTACAAATCGCAGCGACTCAACCTGCTCAGCCTAAGTGAAGTATCTGCCATTGGTGTCGGGCTGAATCTCGAACGTGAACGTATCGTTCTGATTCTCACGGCAGTTGCAGCTTCAGCCTCCGCAGTTTCTGTCACAGGTGGGATCGCCTTCATCGGACTGATGGCTCCACATATTGCGAAATCGCTAGTCGGCCCGCGTAATCAGATGTTTATTCCCGTCGCTGTGTTGTTGGGCGGCTGGCTACTTCTGATCGCGGACACCGTTGGCCGCAATCTCGTCGATCCTGACGGTATTCCGGCAGGAATCATGGTGTCGCTAATCGGCGTACCTTATTTCGCTTATTTATTGCTTAAGAAATAAGCATTTGTTTAGACAAAAAAACCTCGGCACATTTACCGAGGTTCTTTCTACTGCCACTCCTATTTATATAGGCTGAATAAAAGATTATAACGAATAGCGAGAAGGATCGGAGGGGAAGTTTGGAACTGCAGGAGCGCTAGCGACCGTCTTTGTCATCAGATTTCAACCGAGAAGAGCGGTATCTAATCAGCTAAATCTTCATATCCTTACCCGTATAATCTACAAACATGAAATGACCTTCCCGTGTAGTTCGCTTCTCGATCAGGTCTAGGATTCCCTCGGCACTATGATTAGGATTTGTTGGTGCCTCTGCCCCGCCCATATCCGTTTGCATCCAGCCGGGATGCACGCTGAGCACTTGAATCCCGCGTTCTTTTACATACACATGCAGCTGCTGTGAGAACATATTGAGCGCCGTTTTGGAAATGCCATAAGGATAGTCGTTCGGGTAAGCATTCGTTATACTTCCTGCTTCCGACGATATATTGATGATCGAGCATTCGGGTTCCGTGAGTAACGGCAAGAAATGCTTAACCACTCGCATTGGTCCATACAGATTAATATCCATCGTTGTGAGCATATCTTGGAAATCCAATACTTCAATCGATGTATCCCGGGCGCTGAGCACCGCCGCATTATTAATAATGGCACCGAGCGAGCGTCCTTGTTCTTGTAGACTCGCAGCAAGTGCCGCGATTCCCGTCTCGTCCGTCACGTCCAGCGCAGCGATGGTAAGCTTATCTCCATAGGTTTCAGCAAGCTGGGATAACGCTGTTTGTTCCTGAGCGGGACGGCGAACCCCGGCAATAACTCCATGACCACGCTTCAGCGCTTCAGCCGCCAGCTCATAACCTAGTCCACGTCCTGCACCGGTAATAATAATATTCATAATTACTCCTCCCCGTTATCCTTATCGTTCTCTAGCAGCTCCACAATCACCTTTAACTCCTTGAAAGTGTCCATATAAGCATAACGCCCACCGGTATACTCACCCTTTTGCTGAAGTGGGAAGCCTTTGCCTTCTAGCAGCATTATCTTTTCTTTCATTCCTTCAACCACAAAAGCAATATGATGAGGTCCCTCACCATGCTCATTCAAGTAATCGCGCCACGTACTCGGCTCATGATCCGGTTCAATCAATTCCAGCTGCAAAGAGCCCATATCAAAAAAAGCCAGCTTAGCCCGCGCCTGCGTCGCCACGCCATTATGCCGTGTCTGTGCAACATCTTCTGTATCTGTAACGATAATTTCCGGCTTTTTGAGTCCAAAAAACTCGGCATATGCCGTACTTACCTTTTCAACATCATTCACTAATATTCCAATCTGCGTAACAAAATGATTGCCTAGCCATCCTGACATGCGTATCAACCTCCTATTAGTCTGACAAGTCCACCATACCGATTCTTTGAAAGGGCTGTCAAGCCCGAAAAGAAATCGCTCCGAGCCAGTGAAAATAAAGCCCAACCACTTTCGGCGCTATCAGTGGCATTTTTGCCTCTCTTTTCTCCAAATCGACCACTTTCAGCGCTATCAAGGGCATTTTTGCCTCTACGATACCGTAACTGGTTAAGATTACTTTGTGCGTGATATTACTTTTTGTTTCGCTTAATCACCAATCCGGTTATAGAATGAAAAGTTTACATTAACAAAAAGGGGTGAGGAACGATGGACCATAGAAAAAGATCACGCCTGATGCAGCAGTTTATTTTTGTCGGGCCGACTTCCTTGTTTTTCTTTATGATTGTGCTGATTCCTTTCTTTTTAGGACTCTATTATTCATTTACCAGCTGGAACGGAATCTCGCGTCATGTGGAGTGGGCCGGACTCCGGAACTATCTACATATATTCACGAAGGACCCTTCCTTTCTTCATTCATTCTGGTTCACAGCGAAGTTCACTTTATTTGGCCTGGTGCTGACCAATCTGCTCGGCTTCGCACTCGCTTATGTACTGACCCGTAAGCTGTTCACGCGTAATGTCCTGAGAACGGTATTTTTTGTCCCTCATGTCATTGGTGGACTTTTGCTCGGGTTCATTTGGCAGTTTATTTTTGTAAGAGGATTCTCCTCGATTGGACAGGCTACGGGCTGGTCCTTCTTTAATCTTCCGTGGCTGGGCACCGGAGGGACAGCCTTCTGGGCGATAGTGATCGTATTTGTCTGGCAAAATGCAGGGTACCTAATGGTCATCTACATTTCTGCAATCAACAACGTTCCCAAAAGCCTGCTTGAAGCCTCAAAAGTGGATGGCGCCGGACGCTTTCAGGCTCTACGCCATGTCATCATCCCGCTGGTTATGCCTGCTGTAACCGTTTGTCTGTTCCTTTCTATCTCCTGGTCGTTTAAGCTGTTCGACCTTAACCTGTCGCTGACCAAGGGTGGTCCCTTCAAAGCTACCGAATCTGTAGCGTTGAATATTTACAATGAGGCCTACACTATTAGCCGATTCGGGATGGGCTCAGCGAAAGCGATGATTTTCTTCGTCATTGTGGCCTTGATCTCCCTGCTACAGGTTAGAGCAACTAAGAAAAGAGAGGTGGAGCTGTAATGGAGACTACCGCCAAGAAATTCAATGTGCCCCTGCTTCTCGTCGAAGTGATTGTGATCCTGCTGGGCCTTCTATTCCTAGTACCGTTTTACTTTCTGCTAGCTAACTCGGTTAAAAGCTATAGTGAGATTCTTTCGGATTCCGCTGCGCTGCCCTCCGTATTCCAGTGGAGCAACTACGCCGAAGCTTGGAAAGCCATTAATTTTCCTCGTGCCTTCCTAAACTCTTTTATTATCACGGTGATTAGTAATATTCTGCTAGCGTTCCTCTGCTCTATGTGCGCTTACAAAATGGTCCGCAATAACAGCTTATATAACCGCATGCTTTATATTGCCTTAGTGGCCGCTATGGTTATTCCATTTCAGGCGATCATGATCCCGCTGGTGCAAGTCGTTAGCGGTCTGGGCGTCATGGATTCAACCGCAGGTTTGATTTTAGCGTACCTTGGATTTGGCGCCCCTATGACTGTATTTCTGTTCCATGGCTTCGTCAAATCGGTACCTCTTGATATTGAGGAGGCTTCGAGAGTAGATGGCAACAGTCCTTATGGTACCTTTTTCCGGATTGTGCTTCCGCTCATGCAGCCGATTATTGTCACTGTCATTATTCTAAATACCCTGTGGATCTGGAACGATTACTTAATGCCTTCGCTTATTCTGCAGGACCCGGTGCTTCGCACCATTCCCATCGCCACTTATAGCTTCTTCGGACAATATACGAAACAGTGGGATTTGGCGCTTCCGGGACTTGTGCTCGGGATTACGCCTGTGGTCATTTTTTTCCTAGCGATGCAAAAATATATTATTGAAGGCATTGCCCAAGGCTCCGTAAAGGGCTAACGATACATGTTATTTTCAGCCAGAGAGGATGAATGAATATGAGAACCAAACGTGGAATTCTCCTCGCATGCTCCCTGCTGCTGGCTGCCCTGACAGCCGGCTGCGGAGATAACAGCGACAATGCGAATGGAGTTAAAACCGTGCATATCTACCAGTTCAAGGTTGAAATATCTGAAGCGCTCGCTTCGCTTAAGACTGAATTTGAGAAGGAACACCCCAATATTAAGCTGGAGGTCCAAAGCGTCGGTGGCGGGACCGATTACGGCGCCTCCCTACGCGCCAAGTTCTCATCTGGAGATGAACCGGATATCTTCACCATCGGCGGCAACAATGAACGTGATATGTGGCTGGAATATCTGGAGGACCTGAGCGGCGAAGCTTGGGTCAAGGATGTAAAGCCACTTGCAGCAGAACAAATGACCATCGATGGCAAGCTCTATGGCATGCCGATGAATCTGGAAGGATACGGCTTCATCTATAATAAGGACCTATTTAAAAAGGCCGGCATCACCGAGAAGCCATTGACGCTAACCGCTCTGCGCGAAACCTCAGAGAAGTTGAAGGCGGCTGGCATCACACCTTTTGCGAATGGCTACCAGGAATGGTTCGTGCTTGGCAATCATAATGTGAACGTACCTTTCGCCCAGCAGCCTGATCCGGAGGCATTCATCGCCGGACTTACAGACGGCTCCAAAACCTTCGCCGGAGACCCTATTTTCTCCAAGTGGATCGATCTACTCGACCTTACTGTAGAGTACGGCAATAAGAACCCTCTCTCGACAGACTATAATACCCAAGTCACTATGCTAGCGAGCGGAGAAGCCGCAATGATGCAGCAGGGCAACTGGACGCAAGGACAGATCGATGGTATCGATCCTAATCTAAATTTGGGTATCCTGCCGATGCCCATTGATGACACCCCCGAAGACAACGACAAGCTGTATGTAGGCGTGCCAAGTAATTGGGTGATCAATAAAAACTCCCCCGTTAAGCAGGAAGCCAAGGTCTTCCTGGATTGGCTGGTCACCTCCGAGACTGGGAAAAAGTATATCACTAAGGAATTCCAGTTCATCCCTGCGCTCGACAGCATTAAGGGCACCGAAGAAGATCTTGGAGCGCTGGGCGCCGAAGTGTTAGCCTATACCGATAAGGATCAAGCACTTACCTGGAACTGGACCCGTCTGCCGAACGGGATGCCACAGGAATTATCCAGCAGCATTCAAGGCTATCTCGGTGGAAAGCTGACGAAAGAAGGCATGCTGAAGGAATTTCAAGTCAACTGGGATAATCTCAGTGTGCAGTGAGTAACCCGCTCTGCACATCAAAAGCCGCGCAATGATGCGCGGCTTTTCCTTTGATCGTATTCATTTGACTAGTTAGCACGCAGCATACTTATTTGTCTGGCAAGATACACTGGCGTATAGGGCATGTCATCTCGAAGCCAAGAAATAACCGTGCCAATTAAGGCTGCAGAACCGTACCAAACGGCAATGTCCTTCTGTATGGGCATCTTGGAATGATCAGCCGCACCCTCCTTTTTCTCCTGGTGTGCAGAAATGATTTCCGCCATCAAGTCAAACAGTCGATCAGTAAAAATCGGGCTCCGTTTCGATGTGAGTATAACTTTGTAGAATTTTGCATTTTCCGCAATATGCTTTAGCAGACTCTCAAGTATTCTTAAATTCTCTTCTTCAACCGATTCGTGATCATTATCTTCGTTGTTCACTACTTGTAGAATGTCCTCCACCATTTCATCCGCCATCTTTTCTAACATATCCGGCAGGTCCCGGTAATGCAGATAAAAAGTAACCCGATTGATTTTAGCCCGCTCTGCAATACGGTTTACTGATATTTTCTCAATATCCATTTCCTCAAGCAATTCAATCACAGCATCTCTAAGCAATTGACGTGTACGAAGTACCCGTGGATCTGTACGTTGCGATGTGTTATTCATCCTACTCTCTCCAATCTTTTACATTCATATCGTAAACTACATTTTTTAATAAATTGTTGTTTTTTCATGAGAAAACACTACAAATTTAAAATAAATGTAAACTATTTTACATTTTTTCGCAAATCGTTGCTTGATTACATGAAAATTTCATTTATAATCTAATTCATGCATTGTAAACTATACAACACACTGTAAATTTAGTCCATGATCGACGATTTGAAAGGATGGAGTGGAGTGAGTACAAAGACAGAAGTAACAAGCAGTTCCGTAAAAAAGGGACCCATCTTATTCATTATGATTTTGGGCGCCTTTCTTGCAACACTGAATCAAACGGTAATGAGCGTTGCCGTTCCGGAGTTAATGCATGATTTTAATATCACGGCTGCTACCGCTCAGTGGCTCACAACAGGCTATATGCTGATTAATGGGGTTCTGATCCCAATTACAGCATATTTGATGCAACGGTTTACGACGCGAGAGCTTTTTCAAGCATCCATGTTTATATTTTTGGCTGGAACGATCGTTTCGGCTCTCGCAACTAACTTCCCTATTCTGCTGACCGGTCGTATGATTCAGGCAGCTGGTGCCGGGATTATCATGCCACTGCTCACGAATGTCATCTTGACCCTGTTCCCTCCGGAAAAGAGAGGGGCGGCCATGGGGATGGTAGGGTTAGCCATTATTTTTGCGCCTGCCATTGGACCTACTCTAGCCGGATATATTTTGGAGCATTATTCTTGGGAAACTATGTTCTATGGCATGATTCCTTTGACCGTTATTGTAATTATCTGCGGATTTATTTATTTAAAAAATGTATCGGAGCGCATCTTTCCCAAGTTGGATATTGTTAGCGTAATTCTTTCTACGATTGGTTTTGGAACCTTGCTGTATGGCTTCAGCCGCGCTGCAAGCGCAGGCTGGTCAAGCGCGGAAGTGCTGTTGTCTCTGGGCCTGGGTGTCCTTTCCCTTGGCTTGTTTACTTGGAAACAGCTAGCTTCCCAGAACCCGCTGCTTGATCTTCGAGCCTTCAAATACAGTATGTTTTCCTTAACGACTGTCATCAGTATCGCAGTTACCATCGTGATGTATGCAGATATGATGCTGTTGCCTCTGTATCTGCAGAATGCCCGTGGCTTTACAGCGATGGAATCCGGCTTGCTGCTGCTTCCTGGTGCACTCATTATGGGTTTACTAATGCCGATAACCGGGAAGCTGTTCGACCGGTTCGGGGCAAAATGGCTTGCCATCATCGGTCTACTCATTACAATTGCAACTACGCTAAGCTTTGTGAACTTAACGGACTCAACCAGTTATATGTATCTGGTCTATATGTCAACAGGACGCCGGATCGGGATGGCTCTGCTCCTGATGCCTATCCAAACTTTAGGTCTAAATCAATTGCCTTCCAAGCTTAGTGCGCACGGTACAGCGATCTCGAATACCATTCGACAAGTGGCTGGCGCCGTGGGGACTTCCCTACTCGTCACCGTAATGACGAGTCGTACCACAACGCATATGAAGGATATGCTAGCCTCCGGTAGCACACAAAACGGAACACAGGAACATATGATTATGGAGGCTTCCATCCAAGGTATCAATGATTCCTATCTAGTCATTGTTGGTATCGGCATTCTCGGCCTGCTGCTCTCTTTCTTCATTAAACGTGTTGGGCAAGCGCCTGATCTTGAGCAAGAACCCGAAGTGAAGCTCAAAAAGATCATCGCCAAAGAAGCTTAATATATAAAAGCAAATAGCACTATTTAAAGTAAATTGCAAAAGAGATCAGCAATGTTAATCATTGCTGATCTCTTTTTAGTCTGACAACTACCCTGCTTACAACCTCGGACGGTTCACTATCCTGTATCCTGAATATAACCTCCACTCGTTTCTTAAAAATTGCCCATTGCGCAATTTTGCCCTTTGGGCAATAATATAAAAATAGAAAATAGAGCACAGAATATCCTCTGTACTTAAGAAAGGAGATCGCATAGAATTTGAACCCCAAACAGACGCTGCGCGACAAAAAAAAAGAAGCTACTGCCTATGCCTTAGCCAAATCTGCCTTCGAGCTTGCGCTTGAACTAGGGATGGACGGCTTCATCGTCGACGACGTTGTCCAGAAAGCCGGCTACTCCCGGCGGACCTTTGCCAACTACTTCTCATGCAAAGAGGAGGCGGTAGCCGCATATTTTATCAGCAACTCTTCAAGAGAGGGTCAGAGCAAGCTATTCGAGGACCTGCCACCAGATGCAACACCGCTGGATGCTCTGTATAAATTGTTCAAGCTGCAGTTCACTTCCGAGTTTCTGTATCAATTGCGGCAATTCGTATCGCTGGCTAATCAATATCAGTCACTGGAGCCTTATATCCTCAGCGTATTCCGCCGCCTGCAGATTGCCGCGCAGGAAGTGCTCGAACAGTTCACTCATGGGCGCTATGCCGACGGATATACACATCTTCTCGCTGGTGCCGTTTACGGAGCGTTCGTGCCGATTCTGGATGGACGTCTGAATGTCATGCTACCAGGTGAAGCGCAGGATGAACACTCCGATGCCATATCGTTCGACCAATATCTAAATTCAATGTTCACTTATTTACGAAAAGGTTTCTAATTTAGAGATACAAAGGAGAAAACCATAATATGTCTACATTTCTGTACCGATTGGGTAAATCTGCATATACCAAGCCCTGGTATTTTCTTACGGTCTGGATTCTGATTCTTGGTGTTATAGGCGCATTGCTTGGTGTCAATGGTATCCAGTCCAGCTCGGAAATGAAAATTGAAGGCACTGAATCGCAAAAAGTACTGGATATGCTGGTCAAGGAGCTTCCAGCGGCTGCTGGCGGTCAGGCGAGCGTTGCCTTCACCGCGCCTGATGGAGAACGGCTAGATACGCCGGAGAGATCAGCAGTGATTCTGAAGGCTATAAATGATGTCTACAGCATGGATTATATCATCAATCCTGCTGAACTGGCCGCGCAAGCCGCGGCGGCTGCGGGTCAAGCTGCAGGAGCAGACCCATCTGCAGCTGCTGGTGGCCAGACTGCCACTTCTGACCCTTCGGCGGCGGGTCAGACAGACGCTGCGGGTCAAGCTACTGCTGCAGCTCAGGCCGCTCCTTACGGGCCACTAATCCTTGATGGTGCTCCGGTTCCCGGCGTCATGCTGTCCGCCGACGGCAGCATCGCCCTGTTCCAATTCCAGTTCACGGTTCAGCAGACATCTCTCCCCTCTTCTGTACCAGATGACGTTATTAAGGCTGTAACCGAGGTGGAGCAGGCAGGCTCCGGGATCACAGCCATTCCGAGTGATTCGCTCAAAAGCACACCGTCCATCGGATCTACGGAAGCGATCGGCGTAGCCGTCGCAGCAGTTGTGCTGTTTATTACACTCGGTTCGATTGTTGCAGCCGGACTGCCGCTGATTACCGCGCTCCTTGGCGTCGCGATTAGCGTCGGCGGTGCTTTTGCTCTTTCGAATATTGTGCACATGAATGACATTACACCCATTCTCGCAGTCATGATCGGTCTGGCTGTCGGTATCGACTACTCTTTATTTATCGTGAACCGGCAGCGGCGGTTAATTCTCGATGAGAATTTAAGTGCCAAGGAAGCAGCAAGCCGAGCGGTCGGCACCGCAGGCAGTGCAGTATTCTTCGCCGGACTGACCGTCATCATCGCCCTTTGCGGCATGTTGGTCATCGGCATCGGCTTCTTGTCAACCATGGCTCTCGTTGCTGCTGTCAGCGTTCTGATCACTGTTCTGTTGGCGCTTACCCTGCTGCCTGCACTGCTGGGTCTGGTAGGCGAACGGATCTGCACCGTCAAGGCACGTTCAAAGAACGTAGCTTCCGCGGGCAAAGCCCGCCACGGGTTCTCACACCGCTGGGCGAACGCTACGGTAAAATACCGCTGGGCTATCATTGTTCTAGTGGTCTTGGTTCTTGGCACAGCGGCGATTCCAGTCACCAAAATGGAGTTAGGTATTCCGTCTGGCGCTTCAGCAAATCTGGACACTCCAGCACGCCAGAGCTATGACATCATCTCCAAGGGCTTCGGCGAAGGGTTCAACGGTCCGCTACTCCTTGTGGCCCAGCCAAACAACCCGTCCGACAAGATTTCAATGCAGACACTTGGCAAGCTGGTTCAAGAGCTGCAAATGCATGATAACGTCACGCTAGTGTCCCCAATGGGCGTCAATGCGACCGGAGATATTGCTATTATCAGTCTGATTCCTAAAACAGGCCCTACAGATACAAAAACGAGAGATTTGGTGCAGGATCTGCGCAATCCCACTTCCAGCCTCGCATCAGCAAATGATGTAACGCTTGGCGTGACCGGTTTCACTGCGATTAATATCGATATGTCTTCCAAGCTATCCGACGCGTTTCCCTTGTATATTGGCATCATCGTAATCCTATCACTAATTATTCTATTACTCGTTTTCCGGTCAGTCATCGTTCCGATCAAGGCGACGATAGGCTTTATTCTCAGCGTCCTCGCTACTTTTGGCCTAACCACGGCCGTCTACCAGTGGGGATGGCTGCACTCTCTGTTTGGTTTTGACACAGGAGGCCCACTGCTCAGCTTTATGCCAATTCTGGTCACCGGCATTCTGTACGGACTGGCGATGGATTATCAGGTATTCCTCGTCAGCTCCATGCGTGAGGCTTACGTCCATGGACGTCATGGCAACGACAGTGTCGTTCACGGTTACGATCTCGCCAGCCGCGTCGTACTTGCCGCAGGCGTAATCATGGTTTCCGTCTTCGCTGGCTTCATCTTCGCACCTGATGCGATGATCAAGCAGATCGGATTTGCGCTGGCTTTCGGCATCCTGATCGATGCTTTCATCATCCGAATGACGCTCGTTCCGGCGGTAATGGCCGTCTTCGGCGACAAAGCCTGGTGGCTTCCGAAATGGCTAGACCGTTTGCTTCCGAACCTCGATGTCGAGGGTGATAAGCTAATTGCCATGCTCAATGCCAAGGGAGAAGGTAAGAAATAAGAAGTGGAAAGCCTTTAGACAGTCTCCCCAAAATTTTGAAGAGCATGACCCTGCGAACTACCTGCAGGGTCTGCTTTACTTTTTACGTCTTTATGGTTCTGCCTGTGTCTGAAATCTTCTCTATATTGATCGACGAACAAATTAACCTATCGGGTGAGTTGGTTTCTGTTAGTATAAATTTATAGCTTACGGAGCACATATTGTTGTACTTTCCACAGATTCTCGTTGCCTCCTTTCTGGCATAGCCATATCCCTTGTCCTATACATATACAAGAACAGCGATTCTCCAAGGATGGGAGAATCGCTGTTTTGTGTCGTTTACGTTTTTTTGATATTTCTTGCTACCAAATTATAAGGGCGTCTTCTTTCTAAGCTGAGCTTACAGCTTCCAGATGCGGTACAAGATCACTCCTGCTTCAGCACGGGTAAGCGTGTCGTTAGGCGAAATTCTACCATTCTTACCGTTCACAATCCCGAATTTGATCAACAAGGATGCACTGTCTTTCGCGTAGCTGGAGATACTTGCTTCATCGAGATAAGCAATTAAAGCGCCGCTCGCCTTGACTTGCTTGCCGGATACCGCCAGTGCCCGTGCGGTCAGCACCATCATATCTTGACGAGAGATTTCACTGTATGGTCGGAATGTATCATCTTCAAAGCCTGTGGCAATTCCCAGTTCCTTCGCGATAACTAGTTCATCATAATAATAGTCTGTCTTTTGAACATCGCTGAACATCGCTGAACTATTGCCCGTTCCCTTCAGTTCAAGCACTCTGACAAGAAGAGCAATGAAATCTGCCCGCTTTATAGAATCTGCAGGTGAGAAATTATTCATGCTCGTTCCTTGGATGACATTGCGAGCTGCCATAACATCTATGGCTTGTTTTGCCCAAGTTACGCTCTGCAGATCTCCGAAGTTTTTATTTACAAAGGTTACTGCATAAATGCTGAAGTGGGTCGTTTGAAATACAACCGTTTGGGTGGCAGCATCATATCGACCATTCGGAACCGGAGCTACGTTGCCTTTATCATCGATGTACCAAACAACGATTAAATCCGGATTACTTAGTTCCTCCGCTGTCGGTGTATACGGAATGGATACCGTGACAGGAGCGTTAGGGTTATTCCATGGAATGACTTTATCGCCTGATACAACACTTAGATCAATAACCGGACGGTTGCCGATCAAATTGCGATTGTATGCATTCAAGCTGTCCGTTGAAACCGTACTTATACGTATAGTTACTTGCTCAGCACTATCAGTTACGTTGGACAGCATATTGCTTGGAATTCGGATTGTAGCATTTTCCGTCTTAAGCAATAGCTCATAGTTTTCTTTCCCCATCAAGCTTTGGGTAGGCAATTGTATATCATACAATTTCGCATCCGTTTGCTTTGGCACTTCGATTACGATTTGTTTCTTGCCGTTAGCTGCTGGACTAGCTTGGTCAAGCGCTTTTTTCAAATTGTCGCTGGAGATTGTTCCTATGGCACGCCCGTTTTCAGATTTGACCTGCGGTGTAATCGTAACAACACCATCTTTGTATGCAATAGCTGCAAGCTGTGGAGTTGTTACTGCACTGCCAATGTTGCTACTACCAGTTGGTTCATTGGTTGGCGCTGGTGTTGCTGTAGGAACAGGAGTCGGAGTTGCTGATGGTTCCGTCGGATCTGTTGGATCTGTTGGGCTCGTCGGTGTTGGTGTTGGTGTCGGTGTTGGTGTTGGTGTTGGTGTTGGTTCCGAACCCGCAGATTTACCCTTGAGGGTAAGCACACCATACACAGATGTGTCCATATATCCAGTACCTGTCGTATCATTCCAAGCCGCAACACTTTGACGTGAGCCGTCTTTTGCATCATTGATTTGTACATCGAAACCAAGCTTTGTATCATCATCCGGAGTTATGCCTTGAAGTGGAATCTTCACTTCAACCGTATAGTTTGTTCCGGAAATGTGAGTTGCCGATTCGAAGCCAGCTGCGATACTTAAAGGATTAAATGAAGTCTCATTATCAAAGTTAATTCTGTACTGTCCATCATCTTCTTGGTAGAAGGTTGTTTTCCCGTTGTTTTTGTCCAAGAAGATTTCAACCGAATCCTGTTCATATGCATTCACACTGCTCTTATCAAGCTGCGTATCGCTAACTTGAATCAGGACATATAGATTTTCATCATCCCAGAGCGCTTTGGCCACTCCACTCGCTCCCTGCCAAGCTGTTTGATAACGGTTGATCGGGATTTCAGCGGTTTGGCTCCAGATCTCGTCAACTGTTCCGTCTATGACAGGTGTTGCGAATTTGACAGTAGAATGATTAGCTTCCACCGATTCAGGCTCATGCTCTTCAATGAAGGTATCAGGATCGATAACGCCATAGTAAGCTGGTTTAGCTTGCAGATTCTTATCAAACAGGAGCGGATTGGAGGAAGCTCTCCAACTTGTGTTATCATCCATTCCCCAGAAGGTAACACGTGTGATATGGTCCCTGTGAGCTCTGAAGACTTCTAGCAACTGCGCATACAGATAACCCTGTGCATTAGCAAGCTTCTCCGAAAGCTGATAGTTGCTTCCCGCCTGAATGTCCAGCTCGGTGATGCTTACTTCGACTCCCAAGGAAATGAACTTTTCCAAGGAAAGCTTCACATTCTCAGGGTTCGTATTGATACTATAGTGCGCCTGCATGCCGACACCGTCGATTAGCAGTTTACCAGGGTGAGTCAGCGCATACCTATCATTGATTTCTTTGACCATACTGTAGATGGCTTGTGCTTTATTCTGATTATCTTCGTTATAATCATTGTAATAGAGTTTAATATCCCAATCAGGATTCGCGTCTAATATTTCTCTTGCTGCCAGGAATGCCTGCTCTACGTAATCTGCTCCAATAGCACTTTTCCATGGGGCGGATCGCAGTGCAGTTTTCCAATCCGTTGGGTTAGATGGATTATCGCTCATCGCCTCATTAACAACATCCCAGGAGATCACCTTATCGCCAAAATGCTCCATAACATTTTTGATATGGGTTCTCAAATTTCCGAGCGCTTCATCGCGCCCCAAAGGGATCGTGTTGTTTTCTGCATCTGTTGTTGTATTCATCCATGCAGGTGATTGCTGATGCCACACCAGGACATGTCCATGCATCTGCATTCCCTCCGCCAGCACTTTATCTACAAGCGCATCTGCACCGGTGAACGTGAAGTTCCCCTTCGTAGGCTGCAACGCATCCGGCTTCATGGCATTTCCTGCCGTAGCGACATTATGATGCATTTTTAGAAGTTCAAGTCTGACACCTGCCAAATCCTCCGCCGATATTGCGTTTCCAATCAAAAAATCATTTGCATAAGCATCTTTAATCGGAATTAGATCTTTTTGAATGCCAACCGGGCCCGATCCTGTTTTTTCAAAGCTGATATCGTCAATGTAGAAGGATGCGGTGCTGTTGCTGGAGCTTTCCACATAAAGGGTCAAATACTCACTGCTTACATTGTTATAGCGGTATGTTCCCTCGAACTGAACCCAGCCATCACTTGCACTGATGGTTTTAGGTGCGAGCGAAACATAATTGGCACTGCTTCCATTGCCAATCTGAGTAGACAACTGGAGCTGCGAGCTTGCGGGATCGATCAACTTAACCCAGAACGAAACTTTATACTCGTAGCCTTTGTCCACATATTTCTCCACACGTAATGATGGTCCATGCCAAGTACCTGTTCTTCCTTCTACCTTCAAAGCGTATGAACCATCATTCGTATGATTCGCTTCTTTGGTAACTGTAAGTGTTTCAGTACCTGCTCTGCCTTCAAAGCCACCTGTCGTTTGATCCTCAAAAGTAATTGTAGTAAAAGGTAAAGCTGGATCTCTAGGTATTTCTGGCGTTGGTGATGGTGTCGGCTCTGCTGTCACCTTTTCTGTAACCAACACATCGCCGATATAGAACGGAACTGTTTTCCCGACATCGTTGGATTGAACACGAATTTTCGTATCTTTGTTCGTATCCACAGTGAATTTGCCAGTCAAGGTGATCGCTTTGCCTGTTACATAATCCACATTTGCCAAAAGGGCATAACTGCCTATTGCTTGTATATAAGCTTGTGCACCGCTAGGAACAGTCACATCAGGATCAACGTATACTGTTGCGGTCACCGTGTAGGTTTTACCATTTTCCAGGCCTATGTCGCTAAATGTAAAATCAGCCGCATCCCAGTCATTTGTTCTATTGTTAACATATAATGCGGCACCATCAGCATTACCAGCAAAAACCTTACCTGTTACAGGTGTTAGAGCAGCACTGCCTGATTGTGTGGCTAAACCCTTACCACTTGCAAAAGTTTCGTGATAAACTTCTTTATCCGTTTCTGTGACTGCTTTTTTTGCCGTGATGAGGATATCCCCAATGTAAAACGGCACGGCCTCACCAATCTCATTGGATTGAATTCGCAGCGTCGTATCTTTACTCGTGTCCACAGTGAGTTCTTTCGTCAGAGTGATCGCTTTTCCAGCTTCATAATTCACGCTTGCCAAAAGACCATAACTATTTACAGTTTGAAGATAAGCTTGTGCACCAGTAGGTACAACCACATCAGCGTCAACATAAACAGATGCGGACACCAAGTAGGTTTTACCGTTCTCTAAGCCCATGTCGCTAAACTTGAAATCAGCTGCGTCGTAGTTATTTTTTCTATTGCCAACATATAAAGCAGCACCGTCAGCATTTCCGTCAAAAACCTTACCGGTGACAGGGGTGAGACTAGCACCACCTGATTGACCTGCAACACCTTTGCCGTTCACAAAGGTTTCGTGATATACCGTTACCGTATCTGATGACGTTGTCGTATCCTGCGCCGTAGCTTTCGTAATCGGAGCTAACCAACCTGATGGAATAAGCAAAACAGCTGCGAGTAAAATCGAGATGACTTGTCTAAACATTCTATTCATTTGTCGCATTCCTCCTCAAGTTATTTTTCAAAGTGATTAATTACCTAAACCCTCTAGAAGCTGCCCTTAAAAATTGATATTAGAGATCCACCTCCATTTGTAACCGCTTACATGTGTGCTTACACCATTTTACATCTCGGACGCAATTGACAACTATACTAATACTAAAGGTGTTACCCCCCATAATCATAGGAAAACACACGCAAGATCTAGGAATTCCCTATGTCTTCCCATGTAATAAGACTTCTTCATAGGTAATCCAATATTATTCATTAAAAAGATTTCACAATATGGACGATTACGAATGATCTTTTTTTAGATATGCGCATACTAAGCTCCATATTTTGAAACTTGCTTCAAGTTGAATCGTAAGTTTGAAGATAGGTCCTGAAGTCTACTGATTCGACGAACTGATATACCATACTTGTATAAAACACGCAGTTATGTGCACTTATGCAGTAAATCGAAGCTTATGAGACCTAAAAAAAAGACACAGCACAGCGGAGAGGAGCTATCATTAGTGGAGTATTACCGCAAGAATGTAACAGACAGTTTACAGGAAGTGCAGAGTACAACTAACGGGCTTACGTCGGCAGAAGTCGACAAACGACTGGAACGTGATGGTTACAATGAATTAAAAGGAAAGAAAAAAGACCCCCTCTGGAAGCTTTTCCTTGAAAATTTCAAGGACCCTATGGTGGTCGTACTGCTTATTGCGGCTATTGTCCAGATTATTATGGGTCAAGTTATGGAGTCGCTTATCATATTCCTCGTGTTGATTCTCAATGCAGTTATAAGTGTCATCCAAACTCGTAAAGCAGAGAGTTCACTCGATGCCTTGCAGCAGATGTCAGCACCCGAGGCTAAAGTGTTGCGGGATGGAGCCTTAAAAACCGTCCCTGCCAGAGAGCTTGTTCGCGGTGATATCGTATTACTGGAGGCTGGAGATTTTGTACCTGCCGACGGCCGCATCATAGAATCGGGAAGCTTGAAGATCAATGAAGGCATGCTGACCGGAGAATCCGAAGCTGTAGAGAAGCATACGGATCCCATCGCGAAGGAATCTCCACTCGGAGACCGTCGTAATATGGCGTTTAGCGGTTCTTTGGTTGTATATGGCCGTGGAACTCTTGTAGTAACAGGAACTGCACTGACAACCGAAATCGGCAAAATCGCTGAACTCATTGAGAGCGCCGAAGCCAAGCAGACGCCACTACAGCGTAAGCTCGAAACCTTTAGCAAGCAGCTGGGTGTAGCGATTATCGTGCTGTCCGTTTTGATCTTTGCCATCCAAGCCGGACGTGTTTGGCTGTCGAATGATACAGTAGATACCACGGAAGCCATCCTGAATGCCCTAATGTTTGCAGTCGCTGTGGCAGTCGCCGCTATTCCTGAAGCCCTATCCTCGATCGTAACGATTGTCTTATCCGTAGGTACGAATAAAATGGCTAAGCAGCATGCGATTATTCGTAAGCTACCAGCCGTCGAAGCACTTGGATCAACCAGTGTCATCTGTACGGACAAAACCGGTACGCTAACCCAAAATAAAATGACGGTTGTAGATTACTTTTTACCGGAAGGTGATCGTGATCAATTCAATCAAGAGCCCGAAGAATGGTCTGAGGAAGCCCGGCGCCTCCTACACATTGCCGTGCTTTGTAACGACTCTAACATTAATGAGGATGGTAAAGAACTAGGCGATCCAACTGAGGTGGCACTTATTGCCTTCAGTAACAGCATAAATAAAGATTACAAGGAAATACGCGACAATTTCCCTCGTGAAGCCGAACTTCCTTTTGACTCGGACCGTAAGCTGATGACGACCTTACACACGTTTAACGGACAAAAAGCAGTGATCACCAAAGGCGGACCAGATGTACTCTTTAGTCTTTGTACGCATGTACTACTAAGTGGACAAGAAGTGCCGATGACACCGGAGGTTCTTAATCGTTTCATTGAAGCCAATGAGGAATTCTCCAGCAGAGCACTACGTGTCCTTGCCTATGCTTACAAAACCGTACCCAATACGGTCACAGAAGTGGGCCTTGAGGATGAACAAAACCTGGTGCTCGTAGGCTTGACAGCTATGATTGATCCCCCCCGGGAAGCTGTCTATGGCGCGATCGCAGAATCCAAGAAGGCTGGAATTCGGACCATCATGATTACTGGTGATCATAAGACAACCGCCCAAGCGATCGGACGCGATATCGGCCTTATGACGGAGAAAGAAATTGCCGTAACCGGCCAAGAGCTTGATGCCATGTCCGACGAAGAACTGGATAATAAGCTTGAGCAGATTGGTGTGTACGCCCGAGTCTCCCCGGAGAATAAGATCAGAATTGTCCGGGCGTGGCAGCGAAAAGGCAAAATCACAGCCATGACCGGTGATGGCGTAAATGACGCACCTGCATTGAAGCAAGCAGACATCGGTGTTGCCATGGGTAGTGGAACTGACGTTGCTAAAGACGCGGCTGCCATGATTTTGACCGATGATAATTTTGTATCCATTGTGAATGCTGTATCTGTGGGCAGAACGGTATTCGACAATATCAAAAAAGCGATCGCCTATTTATTTTCAGGCAACCTGGGTGCGATTATCGCCATTCTGTTTGCCCTGATCTTCGACTGGATTAATCCCTTCACAGCGATTCAGCTTCTATTTATCAATCTGGCGAATGATTCACTGCCCGCCATTGCTCTTGGTATGGAGAAACCTGAACCTAACGTGATGAACAGAAATCCAAGAGAACTGAAGGAAGGTATATTTGCCGGAGGAATGATGCAGGCTATTATTACTCGTGGTCTACTTATAGGTATCGCCGTAATTATATCCCTGTATATCGGACTCCAGCATTCCCCTGATATGGGCGTGGCCATGGCATTTACAACCCTGATCCTGTCTCGTACGCTTCAGACCTTTGCCGCTCGCTCGAACAGTCAAACAGCTATTGAAGCTGGGTTCTTCAGCAACAAATACGTCATCGGAGCCGTTCTGGTCTGCTTTGCCTTTTACGGCATTGCAGTTCTTCCAGGGGTTAGAGAAATCTTCTCGATTCCGGCTTCATTCGGAATGTCCGATTGGCTGATTGCAAGCGGTCTGGCACTCGGTGCCGTCATTCTAATGGAATTGACGAAGATTGTTCGCAGAGCGTTTACTCCTAAATCAGCTTCTTGATCACAATTGAACAAAAAGACAAAACAGCGATTCTCCAAGGATGGAGAATCGCTGTTCTTCTGTCATTTACAGATCTAGATTAAAGCATCTGTATTATGATTAGATGAACAGGGTTTAAAATCATTATTTTATATTCTGACACTTGACTGTTAGCGCTTCATCTACGATAATTACAACCTCACCCAAAAAACTGGGACTGGAAGAAAATTGATAGTGAAATGGGGCGGTTGTTATTAGCTGGTTAAGTGATCTATATAAATTACAGAAGCGGGAGCTAAAAAAGGACATCGAACCCTCTTTAGTCAATGCCATCTTTCGGATGTATGATAGATTTCCCAGGATTGGACTTAAAGAGCGGATCGGCCAGCAAGATATGTCTCTGGATATCGCTGATGCTTATATTGATGGTAGAAACGCAATGATTGAAGCTGGAGTCGGCATCGGTAAGTCCTTTGCATACCTCATTCCCAGCCTGCTCATTAACCAAGTCTCAAGGCAACCGATCATTATTGCAACATCCTCCATACAGCTTTCAGAACAGATTCATAAAGATCTGAGATTCATTGGAAGCCGGCTCGGATTTACATCGGTTCGCTCCGTAGTCGGAAAAGGCATGGGGCAATATGCTTGCCGATACAGGGCAACAGACCTTTTACAACCTGATGATTCAAGCTCTCCTCTGTCTGCGCTCGCCCAGCGTATTGTAAATTATGACATTGATGAGCGAGCAGATATTAAGGGCGGGGTTAGTGATGCAGTATGGTCTAATGTTTGTGTGAATGATTGTAAATTTGAACGATGCCATTATAAAAGCACCTGTTCATTTTACGAAATGAGAGCAAAGATTAACGCCGACGCCAGCGACATGGATTTTATTATTGTCAACCAGGACCTGCTCATCCGTGATTTGATCAAGAAAAAAGAAGGAACGAAGGGATTAATCACTGAACGGCCAGCTCTGATCGTAATTGATGAAGCTCATAATCTGGAAGCAAAGGTTAGAGATGCTAGAACGCTCGAGTTTACATACCGGGGAACCTGCCGTATTCTGGATGACACCTTACAGATTCTCTTCAAACAATCCGCAGATAACGGCCTTTTACCGCAATTTAAATTTTTAAAAAGATGCGTGGGTCATATTTTCAAACAGGTAGAGGCGGATTTGCTGCAAACAGCCAAGCAAGATAATGACCGGATAAAAGTGTCGGAGATCTCAGGGATTCCGTTAAAGCGGGGGACTCAGGTTTTGAAAGAGTTTAGTCTCAGCTTATCCGTCTTAACTTCCAAGCATGAGCGAGAGATCGATAATCTTTTTGAAGCAATGAACGGACTTATAGATCTCTTTGATGTACTCGCCGGAGTACAGGATAGCTACCTGATTTGGGGAAGCAATACCCAGCGTGAGGCCACTATTAGTATCTGCCCTAAAGGCATAAGCCAGTTTCTTAGGTATACCTTATTTAACGGGAAGACATCTGTTATTTTAACGTCAGCCACCATGTGCCAAACCGGGGAAACACTAGAGGAACAATATGCATATCTGACGCAGTCGCTCGGTTACAAGGGAGATTATATGGAGCGCCAGGCTTCGCCGTTTGATTATGACAACCACACCATGCTATATATTGCTAAAGATATCCCTTACTACAACCATCAGAACAAGGTAGGTTATCTTGAAGCGGCATACAAGGAAATGCTGAGGCTCTGTAATTTAACGGACGGACGGACATTGGTTCTTTTTTCAGCGAAGGAAGATATGAGATACATTCATAATAAGTTAAAATCCGAGAAGCTTGCATGGGCGGTGCATGTTCAAAGAGAAGGATCGTCTCAGGACGGAGTGATCGCTGAATTTCGTGGCAGTAAAGGCGTCCTACTTAGTACCGGTGTATTCTGGGAAGGCGTGAATATCGAAGGTTCTGATTTGTCGCAGTTAATTATTTTCCGTCTGCCCTTCCCTGTTCCTTCCGATCCTGTCTATGAATATAAAGCATCTTTGGCAAAGAATCCCTTAAATGACGTTTTTGTACCGGACATGCTGCTTCGGTTAAGACAAGGAACCGGGCGACTGATCCGTAGTGAGACTGACCTTGGTGTACTCAGCATACTTGATTCCCGTCTGTCTGCTGCTGCGAAAAAGGATTACAGGGATAAGGCACTGGACTCTTTACCCTTTAAAAAGGTTACCGAGGATTTTAGAGTGCTGGAGAAGTTTGTAAAAGAAAAAGAGATACAACTTAGTGATACGTAGAGAGATGAAAAAAAGTAACCCATCCGCAGATAAGTCGCTTCTAAACCCTGTAACGTTATCAGGCAATTAAACTACTTTATGTTTGAATACCCGCACCGCTAATAAATACGCAGGTTTGGCATTATAATCTGCATTGGCGTATTCTAATATTAGGGACTATTTAACCTATTTACATCATGGGATTTAGAAAGTATTGGACTTTGCTTTGTTAAGCAAGCTCATCCGGCGGGTCTCCTGCCTTAAATGTGATTTCCGCCAAACTTGTAGCGAATGCCTAGCGCACCTAAAAAGTGCCCAATTTTGCAATACTGCAAAATTGAGCACCATCAAATTCACCCAAGCCGAAAGATATGCTCCTCCCTAATTTTCCCTCCGTAGAGCATCAACGATACTCACTTTATTCAATCTATACATCGGCCCAATCGTTGCGAGGAAGGTTGTAATCATCGAACCGGCAAAAGCGATGCCGATACTGTACCACGGGAACACCCAATCTGTATCCAAAGCACCTCCAAAAAGGAAGTGTATTCCGTAATTCAGACACGTACCTATGATAATTCCGATAACGCCGGCAAACAAACCATAAAATATGCCTTCTAAAATAATCATTTTCCTTACTTCATGCTGGGTCATGCCGATGGCCTTAAGGGTTGCAAATTCTTTTGTACGAAGAATAAGATTCGTACTTACTGTATTGATAATATTCAGGAAAGCAATTAAAACGATAACACCTATAAAACCGTAAAGCAAAATACTGAAAGTTATTGCATCGTTTTTAGCTTGAGCAACCTCCGTCACTCGATCAAGATAGTTAAATCCAGCGTCTTTAACATTTAATAATTTTAAATAGTCCGTGATTGCTTGGTTCGATACATCAGGATTAGCAAGAATAAACATTCTGGAATACGCGTCGGTACCCATAATATTGGAATATACTTTAGGAGTCGTAATGAAAGAAAGAACTTCACTACCGTTATATTTCTCCGACAACAAATCATGATCGACGATTCCTACCACTGTCACGGTTTGGTATCCTTTTTGGCTTCTGTCAAATGTTCGAACTTTGATGCGGTCCCCAACTTTAAATTGGGTTGAATCGATAATCAGCTGTTTTCCTTCATCCGTAAGCACACTTATTTTTTGTTGTATGATAACGCCGTTCTCCCGGTCCATTTGCTCCTTGTCGATCTTCCCGGACGTGAGTTTTGATTGCAGATCATCCAATCCATTGTCCCCATAGGACACAAAGGAGTTATTACTTGTTCGATATCCCTCTCCATCATCAACGACATATCGATCTTTTCTTAATTCATAATATTTGGGATTGACCTTATCTTTAGGGATAATTGCCATTACTTGATTACTGTAAAATTTATAGACCTGCTCAACAGCATCAAGCTGGGCAACATGCTGATACACCGTATCATCTATGCGTTTTGAAGGACCATCGTAGGAAATCGAATAAGAATACTGCGCACCTGAGACCTGTGTTGATTGCTGCATGAACTCAACCAATCCACTAAAGACAATAAATAAAATTATGCTAATAATCATGGAAAAGGCTGTGATCCGGAAACGATTCTTGTTCCGCTGTAAATTTCTGCTGGCGAACTGCCCTACGAAGCCAAATAGCTTTTTAACAAAAAGGGCCTTTTTGACCTTTGTGATATGTTCAACCTTCGTTCCCCCTGTACTTTTAAGCGCTTCTAGGGGAGATACGCGAGCTGCTTGTTTTGCTGGTCGAATGGCGGAAATAAATACGCTCAGCAAGCCCAACACCCCGGCTGAGATCAGAATCGGCATGGAAATGACCATTCTCATATCCTTTAAGAAACCTAACGTTAACAAACTGATATAGTAGAACAATAACTTCATAAAAAGGGTTCCTGTAAGAAGCCCGATGGGTATGCCGATTAAACTCAGCAGCGTCGCTTCTTGCATCACAATTTTACGAATTTGGGTTGGTGTAGCTCCGATGCATCTCAACATGCCAAATTGTGAAATCCGTTCCAGTACAGAAATATGGAAAGTATTATAAATTACGGCAATCGTGCAAGTCATAATAATTGTAATGATAGCAGCGAACGCGAGGATTAAGCTGTGATTCACACCCTCATAAGTGCTCTTGCCATACAATTTAAGCAGTTCGTTGTTGTACTCTATTCTCACGTTCATCCTGGAATAATCCTTTCCCAGTTGCTGAGCAGAACCGACCTCGACTTTATCCATCTGCAAAGAGAGTGAGGACATCATGTCTTCCGTTTTCTTCTGAATGTCATTCAAAGATTTCATCTTAACGTAAACGAAGTGCTTTTTATTGTTGTCGATGGTCTTGTGATCATCGAAAGTAATAGCAGGAAAGATGTAACTGGAAGACCAATTCCCCGTTGGCGGCTTCATAAAACCGACGATGGTATATTCTTTTTGGGATTGAGCTTGGAAGGCTTCGTCAAGATCCCAACCAAAATCACCAAGTCCGTTAATTTTTATGTCTTCTCCGGTGGACGCAACCTTCCGAATCCCAAGCTTCAGATATATCGTATCGCCAAGTTTCGGTTTTTCTGAAAAGTAACTCAAACTCGGTGATGAAAGGACAATTTCATTAGGATTTTTAGGCATCCTTCCCGAGTCGAGCTGTACCTGAAGCATGTTTATTGCATTTGCATCATATCCCTTAACATTCATGTACCGGTAGGGTGCGGCATACGGATCTTCCAGCTTTTCCTTCTCTGTTGTTTCCTTAATGACAGTATATCCTTCTCTACTAATGATGCCAGCACTTTTTACGGATGAATTATTTTTCACTTTCGAGACCGCTTCTCCTGAAATGCCATTGAAGGAGACGTGATAATCTCCGAAGTCCCGCATAGTTTGTCTGATTGATTTATCCCAATAACTCATCCCGATCGTTCCAATGGACGTAAGCAGTGTAACCGACAAGATAATACCGAAGATCGTAAGCAGCGTTCTTTTTTTCTGACCCTTTAAGTATTTTCCAGTTAGAGCTGTGTAGCTTTTCAACGTTCACTCACCTCATTTGGTTGGTGAAGTATTCCGTCTTCAATTCTTACCACTCGATCTGCAGTTTTAGCAATATCCAGATCGTGGGTAATCATGATCAACGTCTGATTGTATTTTTTCACAGAAAACACAAGTAATTCCATAATTTCTTTACTGCTTTTACTATCCAGATTTCCGGTAGGTTCATCCGCTAAAATAATCGAAGGTTTATTAATTAGCGCACGGCCAATGGCCGTTCTTTGCTGTTGTCCACCTGACAATTCGGATGGAAGATGGTGTTTTCGTTTAGACAAACCTAAGATACCCATCAGTTCCTGCACATAGCCTTCATCTACTTTTTTGTTCTCCAATAACATCGGTAATTTGATATTTTCCTCCGTGGATAGAACCGGAATCAGATTGTAGGATTGAAAAATAAAGCCTATTTTTCGTCTTCGGAATATGGCGAGTTCCGTTTCGCTTTTGGCATAAAGATCTGTTCCATCAATGATGACCTGTCCACTAGATGGCTGGTCTACTCCACCTAAAAGGTGCATTAAAGTACTCTTTCCTGATCCACTTGCCCCCACGATAGCAACAAATTCCCCCTTTTGAGCGGAGAAATTGACGTTTTTTATAGCATCCACCTTCGCCTCTGCACTTCCATAAGTTTTGCATAAATTCACAGTTTTCAGTATCTCCACTTTGTTTTCCTCCTGAGCTTATCTTCACTTTGCATGTTTGTTATTATAAACATGCAAGCTTACAATAAAGTGAAGGGGAAGCTTACGTTATCGTAAGCTTCCCCTTATCTATCCCCTTTATTAAACGAAATTCTGAATTTCGCCCCTTGCCCTGGTTCACTAGCAACGGTAATTATACCACCCTGTTCTTCAATAATGGACTTAGATAAAGATAGGCCAATGCCAATACTTTGTGACTTTGTTGTGCTTCCGCCTCGATAAAACCGTTCAAATATGTGAGGCAAATCTTCTGGGGAAATGCCTTCCCCATGATCTTGAATGTGTATCGTTTTAAACAATGAATTTTCTTCTAAAGTAATATCAATTTTGCTCTCTGTTGGCGAATGCTCCAGTGCATTTTTAATTAAATTTATAAAAGCTTCAGTCAGCCACTCTTCATCTGCCCAAACGTACATTTGTTGGTCGCCATATATGCGGATCTTCTGCGTTCTTTCCTCGGATAATATTCGCAGCGATTGTACCGCATGATCGATCACTTCCCTTACCAGGATGCGTTCCCTACGAAACTTAATTGCACCGGCTTCTACTCGTGCCAGCTTCAATAGACTAATGATCAGCCATTCCATTCGCTCTAGCTGCTGTCGGCTCCGTTCCAGAAACTTCATTCTCATTTCTTTTTTCATATGAGGGTCATTCAGCAAATTTTCATTAAAAACGATGAGGGATGCTAGAGGTGTTTTGAGTTGATGTGAAATATCGGAGAGCAGGTTGCGCAGAAATGTTTTTTCTTGTTTGAGTTGCCCAAGACTGTTGTGTAACCTTTCAGCCATCGTATTAAAGTTCCGTCCTAATGCGCCAAAGTCCCCTTCATCGTTTTCCGGAAGTTGCTTATCAAAATGATGTTCGACAACTAGCTCCGCGGCAAAGGATATGGTTCGAATTTTGCTAAATATTTTGCGGTATTCCCATAACAATAACAGTAGAAATGGAATACTTAATAGCAAAACTTGACTTGCTGTTATCAAGGGTAAAGCATTATTCGCGAGTACAGGCTGATCTCTTTCGGACATATCTTCCTTATAGGCATATTGCGCCAGAATTCGTTTTCCCTCTAAGATTTCATTTTCTTTCGCCCCTTGAGTGATAAAAGGAATAATCTCGTTTTCTAACTGAGGAACTTGCTTCAAAACGAAACCTATCAGCGCAGCATTCTGATTAACCACGGCCTTATTTATCTGGTCGACTTGATGACTCATAAAAAAGAACATAAGAACCGCTAACATAACTTGCATTATAATGACTTTAACGACGATAGACTTCCACTCTGGATTTCGGACAAATTCATTCATGCTTTATCGCCCTATAACAGTTGCATTCCATTTATATCCAACCCCTCGTACAGTAATAATATATTTCGGAGCAGCAGGATTATCCTCAATTTTCTCTCTTAACCTTCTGATATGGACCGAAAGGGTGTTGTCATCAATGAAATCTCCTGACATATCCCATAGACTGTTAAGGATGCTGCTTCTGCTGCAAATTTGTTTGGGGTGAGTCATTAACATCAACAGCAATCGATATTCCAGCCCAGTTAACAAAAGCTCTTGATTGTGTTTATGAACAGTTCCTTCGAGAACCCGAACTTCAATATCATCAGATATCCATCTATCCACTTCATCCTTAAGCTTGGGTTTGCGCCTTAATACGGCTTTCATTCTGGAGATAAGTTCTTTGGTTCGGATTGGTTTGGTCATATAATCATCCGCTCCCAAGTCCAGACCGGCAACAACATTTGCCTCTTCATCCAAAGCCGTCAAGAATATGATGGGGTTCTGAGAGGATACCCTGATTTCCCTGCATAGGTCATACCCTGAACCATCAGGTAAATTGACGTCTAACAAAATTAAATCGACGGCAACTGTCTTTAATGCTTTTCTGGCTTCTTTTATGCTACCAGCAACTACGACCGTATAACCTTCACTCGTTAAGGTATATTCGATACCAAATGCCAAGTTTTCATCATCTTCAACCAGTAAAATTCGATTCATTGTGCACCTCATTTAACTTAGACCATTTTAAAGAAAGCTTACTTGCTGTCCTGCAGAAAAAATATTTCTATATCATTTCACATCATTTAATCATTATTCAAGATATGCCATAATTACCTATCACCTATTTGATGAAGTATCTCTATTAAAAGCTAAGACAAGAATCATTGC
The DNA here is from genome assembly GCF_002264385.1 of Paenibacillus sp. VTT E-133280. Classification (NCBI taxonomy): domain Bacteria; kingdom Bacillati; phylum Bacillota; class Bacilli; order Caryophanales; family Paenibacillaceae; genus Paenibacillus; species Paenibacillus sp. VTT E-133280. The sequence continues at coordinate 24,691 of NZ_NFUX01000047.1, read as the reverse complement.
AAGGATGCAAAACGTTCCAATCCATTGGAACCATCCCAAAGGCTCCTTTAACCAAAATACGGTTGTTAATACGGCCGCCAACGGTTCCAAGCTTCCCAAAAGACTGGACTCTTTGGGAGATAAGCTGTTTAAGCTTTCAATATAAAACCAAAAGGCAAGCATCGTTCCAAAAACGATGACGAATATCAAATATAAGCAGGCTTCTAACGGTAAGCCTTTAATATTCATCTGCCAAGGAGGGTGAACAAAACTTAACGCAACTCCTCCAATCAGCATCGCCCAGCCAACAATGACTACTGAGTCATATTTTTCAAGAAAGCGAACAGCATACAAGGTATAGAATGCAAGGGCAATCCCGGATAGTATTCCCCAAACAACTGCATCAGAGGGTACAGATAATTGAGACAATGAGCCATTAGTTAACAAGAAAAAACAACCCAGCAAAGCGAGTGAAACTGTATACATATCTTTCCTTGTGGGAATTGATTGTTTGCGGGCTAATAAGTATAAAATAATCATTACAGGAGCTAAATATTGCAATAACGTAGCTACAGCAGCGTTTCCACTTTCTATCGAAGCCATATAGGTATATTGAACCCCAAGCATACCCACTAATCCAAAAATTAAAAGTTGAAATGATAATTTTTTATCTTTCCAGATCTCAAAAATTTCAGTAGCACCTTTTTTTAAAATGTGAACAATTAGAAGCAGTAATCCTGCGATGAGTAGACGGATTGTAACGAACCAGCCCATATCGATGCCGTATTGTTGGAATAGCTTTTTTGCAACCGTTCCTCCGATTCCCCAAAAAACCGCTCCAGTAATGATGAAAAATATTCCTCTTCCTTTATTCATATGTCAACTCTCCATCAAAGTATTATAAAAGTAGCTTACTTACACTATAATAAAGAGGAAAGCTTTAAATATATACTAGGATCAAATCATAAAATATAAGCATATTGAGATTTGAGGTAATATGGATGCAAACGAAAAACTTTAAGATTGGTCAAAATTTTAAAGAGCTGACAGAACATCGAACTACAGTCTTACCTATCGCATGCTATCGCACAACTATTCGTCAAAACCTAAATGGATATATCCCTATGCACTGGCATGAAGAGTTTCAATTTGTTGTTATCATGAAGGGTCAAGCCATTTTTCAGATCCAAGACGAAAAAGTGAAGCTGGACGTAGGTGACGGAATTTTTATTAATAGCGGTTGCCTGCACCTGGCAAAAGATGATAACCACTCACAATGTGAGTATATTTGCTTAAATGTTTCGCCTAGTTTCGTTCTCTCTCAAGAGCTCTTTCGGACTTATGTATATCCTTATATCGAAGCAACTAACTTATCCTATATCATCCTGTCCGCAAGGGAAAGTTGGGCAAAAAACATCCTTGACGCGATTTTGGAAATTGACCGGCTGATCGATCAAAGTCCAGCATTATATGAAATAGATATTACAATGCAGTTAACTCACATATGGAGAAGCTTGGTGGTTAGCGGTTTTAAATTAGAGTACAAAGAAGCAGATATGTTGAAGAACCACAGAATGAAGCAAATGCTGCATTGGATCCATAACCATTTTGCTGAAAAAATCATTTTAGAGGATATCGCAAGGGCTGGGCAATTAAGCCGGTCCGAATGTTGCCGATATTTTAAACGCTTTCTAAAGAAGACACCTATGAATTATTTGATGGAGTACCGTATTCAAAAAAGCCTTATTTTACTGCAACAACCCGAATATAATATTACGGATGTTGCCTATCAGATAGGATTTAATAGCACAAGCTATTTCATCGGTCAATTTAGAAAATCAATGAACATGACACCTTTAGCCTATAAGAAGCAGAAGAAGATAACGTATTATACTTAAAACTTTCATTATAATAACTGCTGGCATCCGTCACATAGGTATCCTGGAAGTAAGCAGTCCCCTTCAATCATTCAAATTGTTCGTAGCCTCAAATGTGATAATCATTTGCCCAAGGTAAAGTGACCATCACGCTAGTACCTACCTGAACTTCTGAGTCTACCTTAATTTGTCCCCCATACATTTCTATTAATTGTTTACAAATTGATAATCCAATTCCTGTCCCTTTTTGCTTGGTTGTAAAGAAAGGGTCAAATATTCGATTTAGTTTATCCAGTGGAATTCCTTCTCCATTGTCTTTAAAAATAAGTATAATTTCGTTAGTGTCATTAGCGGTGCTAACTGTAATGTCTATTCTGCCTCTAAATGCTGTGAATGAATCGATACTATTTTTTAAAATGTTAAGGATTACCTGTTCTAGTTGAGAGGGGTTTCCATACGTCATTACTTTCTCTAGAGAATACTCCACGGAAAGAATAATATCATCACTAAGTATGAGTTGATTTACGATGTTATTAACTCTATGTATAACTTCAATAACGTTAAATACTACGCCATTATTCTTCGTACTATCACCTTTTCGAGCTAATACTAAGAAGTCTGTTACTAATCCATTCAGAGCATCAATCTCATTGATGGTTATATCCAGATACGCACGCAATTCATCCGCCTTGATCTCCGGTTCATATAGCCTGTTGTTTACAAGCTGGGCAAATCCTTTAATCGAAGCAAGCGGATTCCGTATTTCATGTGCCATACCAGCAGCCATTTGTCCCATAACTGCAATTTTTTGTTCATGCAAATTATCAATTTCTTGATTTTTATTAGATAAATAACCCGTTGCAAAGCCCGTAAAACCAGTCCAGTTGCTTTCCATTAAACGATTATAAAAAAACAATCGGGTCGTAGAATCATCTTCTATCTCTTCAATGATCTTAAACATAATATTCTGAGCGATTAAGTTTAAATCCTTGCTCATTTCAAGTAAGATATCAAAATGATCGCCAAATATTTCTGCAGTATAAACCCCTTGTTCAAACCCCTTTTTTTCTAGTAAGTTTAGGTATTGGTCGTAATCAAAGGAATCCAAGAACAGTCCTTCTATCATACTCATTAATATCGTGCTGAATGTTGAATCTAACAATTCCTTATGCGTCTCTACAAACCAAGTGGATTCGATATTTTTCATAGTTATAGAATGGTAATGCCTGTCTAAAATAATTGGAACAGCTAGGGTTAATGACGAACGTAATGCATTGGCTCTGTATGACATTTTCATCCTCCCTCTTTGTTGTTTTGTATTCAATATATATGTATATTTTCCTGCTTCAAAAGAAACAGTAAGTCACTATATTTCACAAAACCAATAGTTTTACTCCATTTATAATTATAAGCGCTATATAAAGTGCAACACCCCAAGCTCTTCCGCCTGTAACGGAATGGTTTGGGGTGTTGCAATTGAAACGATATAGTCTTTGCACTATCAAAAAAAGCATTTGATCTAGGATCAGATGCTTTTTACGTTGCTCCTTGGTTATTCAAACAGATCATTCACGGAACGAATAGGCTTTACATCCATCGATTCCTTTGATGCGGCTAGATTCAAATACACTCCTACCCAGATGATTGCGCATAAAATGATATAAACCATCTCTTCATCCCCTCCCTTGCGTGGGTTTTATCAGCAATCTATTAATCGTCTCTGTACTCAAAAACATCAATGTTAGTAGGGTAAACACAACAAAGGGGAATAGATCTAGGCTTGTGTGTACAGCTAAAAATCCGAACAGTGGTGGAATTAATGTTGTTCCCGTGTACGCTACAGCCATTTGGTAGCCTATCAATCGGGCTGAATTCTCTCTGCCAAATCGGGAAGGTGTTTCATGCAGAAGACCCGGATAGATAGGCGCCAGACCGATACCGATCAAGAGGAATCCGAACAGCGATAAGGACGAATACAGCGGTAATAAAAGTATTACACCACCTACAATGGTTACCAACTGACCGTAACGGATAAGAAAGCGGTTATGAACCTTTAATGCGATGAATCCAGTTGTTAACCTGCCAACTGTGATGCCACCATAGTATAAGGAAATCCAACGTGCAGCCACATCAGCTGTGACCTCTCTTGTACTGACCAGGTAACTAGCACCCCAGAGCCCGACAATCGTTTCTATACCGCAATACAGCAGGAAGGTAAGGAGCGTTGGCCTCACACCCCGTAAACGAAGTACGTTAGTTTGTAGCTTCGTTGTTGCTGCAGCTTCAACATGAAAATTTTCTAGCAGCTCCCCATCCTTCGAAAGCAGTTTCTCCTGCGTTGTAGCCACGCGCTTCCAGAGGGGTAGCGTCACAAGAAGAATGATCACGAGTAGGAACTGAATGATCGCAACAACTGCATAACCACCTCTCCATGACTGAGAGTTCACAAGATTGACAGCCATGATCATCGGCCCCATCGTTGCCCCCACACCCCAGAAGCAGTGCAGCCAGTTCATATGATGGGCTTTGTAGTTTTCTGCCACATAGTGATTTAATGCCGCATCCACCGCTCCCGCCCCAAGACCAAGTGGAATGGCAAACACTATAAACCAGAGCATCGATGGAGCAATGGAAAATCCAAGTAGCGCAACCGCAGTAAGGAAACAACTGAACAATGTGATTCTACCCGTACCCAGACGCTCGACCATCCTTTTGCTGAACAGACTGGACACGATGGTCCCTCCCGCAATGATCATGGACACGATACCCGCCGAGCCAAGAGATGAACCAATCTCGGGCCAGATAACGGGCCATGCCGAGCCAAGTAAAGAGTCAGGAAGTCCTAGACTGATAAAAGCCAGATATATAACAATCAAAAACCAGGTAGACAAGCATGCTTCCCCCTCGTGATAAAAATGATTCGCCGCACGGGTAAAGAAATACATTTATACACTTAATAAATATACTTTATAAAGTCTATAAATTAAGTATGCGATATAACCATTCCTTTGTCAAGCAACCCATTCACTGATCCGGAGCTGTATCATTTGTTGCAGTGCATATCTGCAATTGGATTAATACTCATATTGATCACCTAAAAAAAGAGGCTTGTCCCATAAGTCATTCATCTCATGACTTATGGGACAACCTCTTAATGGAGCTCGACCAAATCCGGCTCCAATGACTTCAATGTCAACCAGCGCAGGCCGGCCTCGAAATCTTCTTGAAATGTATCTTGCATAACGATCTGTGGATAAATGGGCATTGGATGTCGAAGCTGATAAGCTTCCCAAGCAGATGTCCAGGTTTCTAACTCCACCTTATCCTGATATATTACAATTTTGTCCGGAGCAAGAACTGCATTCAGGGTTTGGATAATCCGGCAGGTAGTATCGATGAACGTGTCCTTGCCCATCTCCAGACTCCAGTCAGGCATGTCAGGCAGGAATTTTATTTCCCCTGACATGCCCTGATTGCCTTTAAGGATCTTTCCATTCAGATAGATCCCCATACCAGGCGGGTACCTGCTTGGAAAGTAAAGACCAAGCAAGTACTGCTTCTCTTCTCCCCCTTGGTTCATGCAATATCCGCTAATAGCTGCATTAACGTCATTTTCAACCAAGATAGGCAACTCAAATTGCTGCTCAATCTCTTGAATCATCCGTGAGCCAGTCAGCTCATGGTGGCTGCTGACTTTAATTTCGCCGTTGACAACCTGACCCGGAATGCCTATGCCAATAACCTTGATAGAAGGATACAAGGCTATAGAGTGTTCAATAATATCATAAAAAAATTGTCTCTCGAAGACTGGAATGATGTGTTCATCCTTCGCCAGAATTTCGTTCTCCAAATTCACGACGGTGGCTGAAATCAGCACCTGTCCCTCTTTATCCTTCAGATAAATGACCAGCCCGAGGCTGAAGTTGTAATTGTAGCGATAAGTTTGTGCTGGCCTACCGCCGTTTGATGGTACAGTCAAGTCTTCGAACAGCTCACCTAACTCGTGCAGCTCCTTGACTAATGAGTTTACTGTTACTACGCTCAGTTTGGTCAGTGCCGCCAGCTGGGGTTTGGTGGCTGTATTTATACGTTTCATCACTTGACGAACGTTGTTAAGGTTAATTTCCTTCATTAAGTTAGCGTTTGCTGTTCTCATAAGCCCCCCCCTGCTCGATGAACGTATGGATTAATTCATCAGGTATTCGTTTTAAGTATGATTGTACCTTAATGTCGTCTTGTTTTCATCTTCATACCTTAAATACGACAGTGTTAAATAATAAATCACCGGGTCCATCAACTGAATTGCATAAAATTGAACCCGGTTCATGTTAATTCGTAATTACCCATTTTTGTCGATCAAGGGTAGGATCTAGCTCACTTAGAGACAGTCTCGTTCCATCCACTGATACTTCCAGCGCTTTTTTATGATGAGCAGAAATAATACTTATGGTACCATCATCATTCTTTTGAAGAATCCAACGCTGATTGTTATATCCGAGATAATGGTACAACTGAATTTTATTTTGCCCTGTGTCCAGATCAAGGGCCTGACCGGCCGTTGTACGAATGGAATAGGATCCTAAATTGTCCCCCGTCGGCACGAATACCCACTTCTGATCCGTAGAATCATTCGCATCCTTCAGAGCAACAGCTTCACCATTTACAAGATTTGCTGTATAGAGAGATTTCTGTAGTTCTGCATTTACTAGTTTGGATGTGGTCAGATTGGCAGGTGCTTCTCCGCTCACGTTAACGTTTTGATATGAAACCGATCCGCCAAATACATGTAGTCCAAAGCGTCCTTCTGCAAATGTGCCATCCTGCAGGTCGATCACTTTCTGCCCGTCCATATATACCAAAATATGTGGGCCATTTGCTTCGATTTTCACTTTATAGGTTCGACCCTGCTGAATGAACGTCGGAACTTTCGCCAGAACTTGCCGCTCTTCAAATCGGCCGTCAATTTTATAAAACAGTCGAATGGACTTCATATTCGGATCTAGATTTAAGTAGTATCCGCTGCGTCCATCTTCGCTGGCACGGAACAACATAGAGCCCGCTCCACCGGATTTACCTAACATCATCTCTGCTTCATAAGTAAAGTCTCCTGCCCGCTTCTCTGCGACATAATTTGCGTCACTCAAGTAACTTCCACGAATTCCATTTTCACTAATGACCCAAGAGGCTGCAGAAAGATCTTTAGTCCATCCACCTAAGTTCGTATGAAATTCACCATCAGTTACCTTAACTAATATGCTTGTTGATGTCTTCCCATTTGGAGTAGAGACAGTAATGATCGACTCTCCTTCTTTTTTACCTACAATGGTTGCCTGTGAGTTATCTGCCACGTTTAGTTCAACTACATCTTTGTTACTGGAATTCCATTTCAGCGGCTGTGCACCATTACCTGTTCCATTCTCTATCATTGCCAAGAGTGTGTCGCTTTGCCCCTTGCTCAGTTCACGATCATTTGTATCCATCATTATCTTGGTAGCGGAATTGGACTTCTGATTCCATACAGAACCTAACCGATTCACCTTCAGAGATACGACCTTTACGTTGCCTCCATTGGTGTAAAAGCTCAAAGCTCTGCTTGCTGGATCCGGAAAAATGACATCAGAGAAAACGACTTTACCGTTGTTGCCAAAAACCTCAACAGAAGACTCGTCTACAAGGATACGCAGCTTAACACGCTTATTCTCCGTTTGCATTGGCGCTTCATGTCTTGTACTAAATAAACTCGAAAAATCCGTCAAACCAGATGCAGACCGATCCACGAAAATCTGACTCTCACTAGGTTTATATCCAACTACCGTTTTCTGACTTCCACCTACACGAACGTTAAAACCAAATTCACTTACCTGACTGCCTGCAAGAATTTCTACTTCAGCTTCAATCTCGTAAGCACCAGAAGTAACGCCTTTCAGTAGGTTCTGAGAAGAAGGACTCACCACTTTATTAGCTGTAGAATACAGCTGACTACGCAGCGATTGGAGCTCCTTGATTGGGCTTTGAACGAGCTGAATCCCATCTTTAGTCGTTACTAATGAGACTTCCCTTGGGATTGACAGTACGCCCTTCCAATGAGTCGTTGGAAAAGCAAACGGATAGTCCCAGTTTGTCATCCAAGCCATCATTACACTGCGATGATCTGGCATGTTCGAAAAAGACATCGAAGCGTAGAATTCTTTTCCAAAATCTGTTCGCAATACTTTCCCTGCCGGATTATCATTTACGAATTTACCTTCCGCTGTTAAATGACCCACAAAATATTCAGCATCTGATCCGCCTGTTTTTGGATTCGCTCCTGTACTAATCATCAGAACCCATTTCTTCTGTGATGTTCCGTCTACCGAAAGCTGAAGCAAATCCGGACATTCCCATACACCGCCGCGAACATAGTCCCCGTATCCCCAACTATCTGTCAGGGTCCAATCCAGTAGATTCGTTGAAGTAAAGAAACGAATATGATCTCCACCGGATACAACCATTACCCACCTGTTATTGTCGTTATCACGAATCACTTTCGGATCACGGAAATCCCAACCTCCAGGCTCATCTCCATTATCGCCGGGATTTCCAATAACAATTGGACGTTCCTTGGAATATTCCCAAGTACGACCTTGGTCCTTGCTGTATGCAAGACCGATACGCTGATTCCCATTCGGGCCATCGGGATTATAGGAAGTGTAGTAGGCAATTAGCCCCTTACCTCCTGAATCCCCGAACAAGCCTGATGCATTCGTCAAATCTGCCACAGCCGATCCAGACCAGACATGCCCATGATCATTCCAGGGTAGCGCAATCGGAAGCCGCTTCCAGTTCAGCATATCTTTACTGACAGAATGTGCCCATGTGCCTCCGTCCTGATGGAATAGATGATATTCTCCTTCGAAGTAGACCAGTCCATTCGGATCACTTGCAGAACCACGAATTGGCGTATAGTGATATTGAGGACGATATTTTTCATTATAATAGCTGCTAGCATCCGTCACATAAGTATCCTGGAAGTAAGCCGTTCCTTGTTTAACGACGATTCCTGCATAGCCATCGGTGTAGGTTTTATCTGTTAGATCAATTGCAGCCGGGGTGTACCCGTCTAAGAAGACCTGAATTCTGTTTCCATTTGCCCTTATCTCTACGTGATGTTTTGCTCCGGTCTGACTTGGATAGGTACGCTGTGAACTTCCAATGGTTGTTCCGTTAGCTTTCGTCAAGCTTAAACGGACCTGATTTCCTTCCTTTGTAAGGGTAGCTTCATATCCCTTTGTTCCATCAGCCGTTGAACGAAATGCGAGTGCTGCAACAGAATCAGATTGAAGGGTTATATTTCCTTCATATACAAAATCAGAAGCTTGCCTAATATAAATTTGCTGTGACTTATTCTGGTTTATTCCCCTTCCTTTTTTGCCGCCGATATTAGGCTGCCATTCTCCTTTATTTGTAACCACAGTACCCAGATTTCCTTTCAGATCACTTACGATAATGTTTTGGAACAAAGCAGAACCATCCCATACATTGAGTCCTAGCTTACCCGTACGATACGTTTGATCCTGAACCTCAATCACAGGTTTATATTTATTGTCCCAATATACTTTCAGCGATGAACCCTCAGCTGTGACCTTAAGATGATAGATCTCTCCTTCCTTCACAGTAATCTTTCGCTCCTCTTTTAATTTCCCTTCAGTACCACTTGCGTCTCGTAAGCGGATTATACCTGCATTCGGTACGATTTGGAGCATATAGGAATTCCAACCCTCTTCATTAGAACGGAAAAGCAAGGTCGCATCAGCATTCATATCCTTGATCATGACATCTGCTTCATAAATAAAATCCTCTGACACCGTTTCGGAGATGGCCATTACATTTTCTTTTGGTTCCGAAGTCAGTAAGATCCCGTCAGGCGTATCCACCAGCTGCCCTTTTCCTTTTATTTGCCAACCTGTTAAGTTCGTTTTTGTTTTGGTTACGCTTTCAAAAATAGGAGCAGCCCAACCCGTACCGAGATTTGCAACATAAAGGCCTGCTGAAGTCATAACAAGTCCTGTGGCCATGAGAAAGCATAATACAATTTTTCCTTTATTCCTCATCTTCTTCACCCTCTTTTTAAAAATAAGAAGGAGGCCAATTCATCACTGCATTGACCTCCTCTATATATTCTTTTACAATGGAGCAGAAATCTGACTTTCCAGTGCTGTGAGTCCAAGAGCCAGAGCGCCGCATAATCCCGCCTGTTGGCCTAGACCTGGTGGAACGATATAATCATCTATGTGTTCCAAAATCGTACTTGAGCTAACATAGCCGTTCAGGTTCTGAAGCACAGCCTGCCGGATAAGTGGAAACAATTGTGACTGCTGCATAACACCGCCACCCAGAATGATTTTCTGAGGAGAGTTAAGCAATATAGCTCCCGTAATCGACTGTGCAATATAAAATGCTTCCATTTCCCATGCAAGGTGATCCATAGGAAGTTCATGCCCCTTCTTCCCCCATCTTGCTTCGATAGCAGGACCTGCCGCCATCCCTTCTAGGCAATCCCCATGATAGGGACATCCCCCCGGGAATACATCGTCAGGATGACGTCTCGTAAGAACATGCCCCCCCTCGGGATGCACAAGACCATGAATAAGCTTGCCTTCGGAATACACACCGACACCAATACCCGTGCCAACTGTATAGTACAAACAACTGGACAGCCCTTGGGCAGCGCCCCATTTAGCTTCACCGAATGCCGCTGCATTCACATCCGTGTCCCATCCAAAGGGAACCGAGAAGCTTTGCTGCAAAGTACCCAGCATATCGTAATTTCCCCACCCTGGCTTCGGTGTTGTTGTAACATAACCATATGTCGGGCTATTTGGATGTATATCGATCGGACCAAATGATCCAATTCCGATAGCTTCTACCTGCTTGCCTTGAAAATATTGAATAACTTTGGGCAACGTCACCTCAGGATGTTCTGTTGGGAAACTAAGCTGATCTTCAATTTTCCCATTTTCATTCCCAATGCCACATATAAACTTCGTCCCGCCAGCTTCAATCGCTCCTATACGCATATTCATGACTCCTCTCGGTGACTAATTCTTGTCTTGCCCAGCAGAGGGAGTAAGCTCATAGATATCCAGGGAAATCAGCAAGTCATTCTCATTTTCTGCAAACACAGCTATACCTTTAGATTCTAGTCCAGGGAATATAAGATCCGTAATCACTGCCTGACCTCTATTACTGAACGCCTCAACTGAAGAGCGATCCACAAAAATACGGAGATCATTTGACTCATCAAGCGCTTCGAGTTTGGCTGAATGATGTCCTACGAAATGTTCGTGGAAATCATGCTGACCTGAAGCCATCCGATCTACATAAAGCTCCTCGGTCTCACCGTTAATACCGATCACCGTTTGACTATCCGCACCTACTCTTACTTTGAAGCCTACAGATTTACCCTGAGTGAACTCAGCTATAATCTCATAAGATTCCAAGTGAATCTCCTTAAGAAGAGTATTGATTTCTTGCACCGTTGCCTCTTTCATAGAAAGGACTTGTACACGAGCAGATTCTAGCTCCCGTACCGGCTTCTGCACAAGAAAGATCTCCCCTTGTCTTGATTCGAGTTGAAGTTCCCTTGCAATCGTCATCGCGCCGCGGAATTGTTCTGCCGGCGTCTTGTTAGCATACATCCAGTTGCTCATCCAGCCGATAAATAGTCGTCTTCCATCCTCAGCCGGTATATCAGACCAGCTTACACCTGCATAATTATCTCTTCCATAATCAATCCAGCGAACTTTTAGCGAATCTTCATCTGGCGTGAACACTTCTCCATCAAAATCCCCTGTGAAATACTGCGTTCTTGACCCTTCCACAAAAGCGGGATCCGCACCGATGCTCACAAGCATCACCCATTTCGTGTTCGAATGATCGCCAGCAATAGCAAGCGGGAACAAGTCTGGGCATTCCCATACCCCATCATGAGAACCGATTCCTTCACCAAATTCGCTGGCATATGTCCAGTTCATTAGATCAGGAGAATGATATAGACATACCGTTTGACCACAAGCTACAATCATCACCCATTTATTAGTATCTTTATGCCAAAATACTTTTGGGTCACGGAAATCAATAAATGTATCATGTTCAAGTACCGGATTTCCTTCATATTTCGTCCAGGTTCTTCCGTTATCTTTACTGTAGGCCAAGCTTTGACGCTGAATGGCTGGCTTGCCTTCTGGCATATCCAAATGATGCGTAAAAATCGCTACCAAACCTGGTTTACCTTCAAAAAATCCAGTCGTATTATTCCAGTCAACTACAGCACTGCCGGAAAAAATCATCCCCAATTCATCAGGAGCGAGAGCGATAGGCAGCTCCTCCCAGGTAACCAGATCCTTACTAACCGCATGGCCCCAGTGCATAGCCCCCATGGTCATTCCACCCGGATGATGCTGAAAGAACAAATGATATTCACCCTCAAAATAAACCATTCCGTTTGGATCGTTCATCCACTTTTCCTTAGGGGAAAAATGATACACACCTCGGTAATTTTGTTTCGCAATCGTAGACATTATTGTTTTCTCCTTTACTCCCGAACACGGCCTTCACCGCACATTATTTATAGTTTATTATTTTGTTGCTCTGTCATAGCCGCTTTGTTTAATTTCAAGCCATTCTTGCAAGCCCAAGCGATCCAATTCTTTCAGGTATTCATCCCACTGCGCATCAACTTTACCGTTTTGGTACCATTCAGTACGCATTCTAAGCACGTAAGCAAAAAGATCCGTTTCAATTGTCGTAAGACGATCAAGCTCTTGAATGGAATGGAATACACTCGGCATTACGTTTTCTGCTTTCATTTTTGGCGCCATAATGTTCTTGATAATATCCATTCTGCCTTTGGCATCATCCGGCATGGTTGTGTATTTCCCATAATAGGAATCAAGAATAGCTAATGGTCCACCGACACTTGTTTTCTCACGTAGCTCTACAGGAGCTGCGCCCTCCAGTGGCAAATGTTTCAGCATATCTTTTTCTTTATCAAATTCAAAGATGTTTTGCTGTTTATCGTCTCCATACGTTCCCCAGTTGTTCTGTACAGATTGAATCGGATCGAAGAGTTGATCCACCCATTTCGCTGTCGTTTCCAAGTTCTTATTGGCGCTTGTAACAACCATCTTCCCTCTTCCCAAACCAAGCGCGTTCGTTCTTGTTACGTTAACTTCGCCATCAGGTCCAGCAAGTGGAGGCATAACTTCGTAGGTGCCATTATCTCCGGTGATGTTGGCCTTATCCCATGAGAAGTACAGTCCGTATTTCTGATCCTTCCCTTTAGCAAGATAAGTACTCCAGTCCTGTGTATAGGCTTCAATATCAATGAGTCCTTCTTTATACAGCTCGTTAATAAAAGAAACTGCTTCCTTGTAGTCTTCTTGTGCCGCCGTAAATATCACTTTCCCATCATTGCTCACAACCGCATGGTCAGGGTTCTCCCCCAATCCAAACGAAGCAAATAGGAATGCCAGATCTTCTGCTCCCGGCTTGTTAATAAAGGACAATGGAATTTCGTCAGCCTTACCGTTGCCGTTTGGATCTTTTGTCTTGAATGCAATTAATACTTCCTTTAATTCTTCCGTTGTTGTAGGCATATCAAGGCCAAGCTTCTTAAGCCATTCCACATTGATCCAAGGCATACTATCTACTGCCTGGATTCTTTCTTTACCGCTACCCAGCTCTTCAATCCATGGAAAGGCATAAATATTACCGTCTGGTGCTGTAATCATACTCTTATATTCCGGTGCTTCTTCCAGCACCTTTTTGAAGTTTGGCATATTGTTCTCGATGAGATCATTCAGCGGAACGATGGCACCATCTTTAGCAAGCTTGAGCAGCTCATAGTCACTATAGTCCGCATTAAAAATTGCATCAGGAAGATCACCACTTGCCACAGCCAAGTTTCTTTTTTCAACAAATACGTCTTTCGTAAAATTCTTCCAGTTAATATGAACATTCGTCTTTTCTTCAAGACGTTTATTAATCAGTTTTTCATTGGGATCAGTTGGTGCAAGTGGAGAGCTTTGCGTAATAAAGTTCAAAGTTACTTTACCGCTGGCGTCCTGTTCTTTACTAGCTGCACTTCCCCCTCCTCCTCCACCGCATGCACTAAGGAACATAAGTGAAGCAAGTACAGTTACAGAAGCTGCTTTCGTCGAAACTCTTGATTTCTTAATTCTTTTCATAGGGTATGACCTCCAAATTAGATAGGAATGAATTAATCTTTATCTATGTGCAGCCTGTTTCCTACTTAAGGGAACCGACCATAACACCTTTTTCAAAGTACTTCTGGAAGAACGGATACATAACAATGAGTGGCAAACTGGAAACAACAATGGCAGCATACTTGATGATTTCAGACAATCGCTTCATTTCCGCCATGGCGAGTTGGTCGCTGATCATGCCCGGATCTACCTGATTCTGGATCAAGATGGAACGTAGCACGAGTTGCAGTGGATGAAGATTCGGATTATCTAAATAGATCATAGCGTCAAAGTAGGAATTCCACTGGCCAACAAATGCATAAAGAGCGAGTACAAAAACAATCGGTTTGGAGAGCGGTAATACGACACTGAAGAAAATCCGCATCTCCGAAGCCCCGTCTACATTAGCGGCTTCCTTCATTTCATTCGGAACGCCTTTGAAGAAAGTTCTAGAGAGAATGATGTTCCAAACATTGACTGCCCCTGGAATGATCACCGCCCATACTGTATCAAGCAGACCAAGGTTCTTAACGAGCAGATATGTAGGTATAAGCCCGCCCCCAAAGAACATGGTGATAATAAACAAGGTCATGAAAAACCCTTTTCCTTTGAGCCTTTCATCGGACAGTGCGTAACCGGCACAGATTGAGACGAGAACGGTAATCATAGCAAATGAAACAGAGTATAAAACAGAGTTTCCAAAACCTCGGATCATGGCCGGATTAGAGAGAATTTTTTTATACCCTTCTAATGACCAGTCCGAAAGATTGAATGATAATCCTTTACTGAGCAGCACAGATGGATCCATAAAAGAAGCAATCACTACATAAATCAAAGGAAGTACGATGATAAGTACGGCCAGTGTCAGGAAGATCGCGTTCAGCACGACGATAAAGCGATCTAATCCGGAATGTTTAATAGGCATAGCTTGTTGCTCCTTTCTTAGTAAAGACCTTCACCCTCATTCAGTTTCTTCACGGTGAAGTTAACTGTGAGGAGCAAGACGATGTTGATGATAGAGTTAAACAATCCTACTGCGGCTGAATAGGCATAATCGCCCGACTGCAAACCAATTTTATAAACGTAAGTCGGAATGATTTCTGAGGTTGGCAAGTTCATCGCCGTTTGCATGAGGTAGGCTTTTTCGAAGCCAATTGACATAATCCCACCAGCAGCAAGGATAAATACAATAGCCATAATTGGACGAATGGTTGGCAGATCGATATGGCGTATTCTTTGTAGAAGATTAGCGCCGTCAAGATTGGCTGCATTATGTAACTCAGGATCGACATTAGCAAGCGCTGCTACATAAATAATGGATGCCCAACCGGCTCCGGTCCAAATATCGGATAAAATGTAGATCGAACGGAAGTACTCAGGACGAGACATGAACATAATTGGTTCACCTGTAAGCCAGGTGAAAAACTGGTTAATCGGTCCCGTTGGGGACAAGAAGATAAACAACATCCCGACCACGACAACAACAGAAATAAAGTTCGGTGCATACAAGAACAATTGAATGTTCTTTTTGACGCCTGCACGGCGAATTTGATTCAACATCAAGGCAAGCAGGATCGGAATTGGAAAACTCAGAATTAATCCGAAGAAACTTAATTTAAGCGTATTCATAAAGATTACTTCGAAATTGGGGGAAGAAAGGAATTTCTCGAAGTTGTACAAACCTACCCATTCACTTCCCATGATTCCTTTGATTGGGCTGAAATCTTTAAAGGCGATAATCGCACCATACATAGGACCGTACTTAAAAATAAGGGTCAGAATCACAGCTGGTGCGAGCAAAATATAAAGAAAGTAGTGCTTCTTTAGATAATCCATGAAGGAACTCTTATGTCTCGTCACCGTTATTCCGTGTTCGGCTTCTATTGGGTTATGCAATGCCTTTACCTCCGTTCTTATCAATGTTTACATCTTGATGCAGTAAGGGCTTTCAATCTCTCTTATGTCCTGCTGCTTTTACAATTTACCAAACACTTAATCGTTCGTCAATACATTTTGTAAAAATATTTATGTGCATATGACAAATTATTTTGTACATAAATGGCGTATATATTTTTACATAATTACAAATACAGCCAATTTAAATAAGATTTCAACCTTTATTCTCACAAAAATCGAAATAAAATAAAAACCATACTAATTAAATGCACACTTATGACCAAATATAATGTAAAGTAAATTGTGCATTTGTAAAAATCGTGTTGCTATTTCAGGCAAACTAATATACATTAAAGAGAGTTGAAATAACGACAAATAGTACAGTATTTGCGGCGAATATTAAGAACATGAATATAGAGGTGAATTACATAGATGGCTCGGGAAAAAGTAACCATACAAGACATTGCAGACGCTTTAGGAATCTCCAGAAATACAGCTTCCAAAGCGTTAAATGGAACGAACGGTATACCTGATGAAACCAGAAACAAGGTCATAAAGAAAGCGATAGAGTTAAAATATAAACAATTTGCATTTATGGACTCCGAAAGTACTCTATCAAGAAACTCTGGAAACATCGCTTTATTAACAGAAAACTTACCTAACACTTCCCACTTTGGATCGAAACTGATCAGCGGCATGGAAAAAAGAATCAGTGCAGAAGGATATAATTTATCCATGCACATTATAAGAGATATTGATCAAGAGTCCCTGTCTCTTCCAAATAATTTTGATGTCTCCAATGTAGACGGAATTATTTGTATTGAGTTGTTTAATTCGGAATATAGTAAGCTGATTACAAGTCTAGGTATTCCAACTATTTTCATCGACTGCTCTGCAGATGTCTGTTACCCTGAATTCCAAGCAGATGTGCTTCTCATGGAGAACGAACACAGCACATACCAACTTACCAAAAAGTTAATTGAGGGCGGTTACAAATCACTGGGGTTCATCGGGGACTATAATCACTGTAGGAGTTTTAATGAAAGATGGGTGGGCTTTAATCGCGCACTGATAGAATCCGGGATTCAGCTTGATCTCACACAATGCATTCTCGATGACGATCGACTATTTTTCTCAAGTCCAGAGTGGGCAGATACTAGACTAAGTCAAATCAATGAGCTCCCTTCTGCTTTCGTGTGTGCTAACGATTATATTGCGGTTACCTTTATGAAGTCACTCAAAAATGTGCTTTCCATTCCTAACGACATCGTCATTTGTGGCTTTGATAACGGTCCTGAATCAAGCATTGTAGAACCCCATCTTACTACGGTTCATATTTATAGTAATGAGATGGGCGTCAAAGCAGCCGAAATGCTACTTTCCCGAATTAATGATCCGAAGCAACCCTATCAGGTTTCTCATATTTATACCAAACTCATCATAAGAGACTCTACACCTAATATCAGTTGATGAATTCATAATTCAGAGCTGAAATAACACCCAAGAAAATGAAGCAAAGAACCCAAGCGATTAAGAATTCAATTGCTCGGGTTCTTTTATGGAAGGATAATATTCTTCATAAGAAAGAACAATATGCTTTCGTTTTAGCGGACAATGTTCTATGATCGCCTTACGTTTCGCTTTTAGAACAATTTGTTCTATATCAGCAAAACTGCAACCGGAAAGACGCTCGCAGGCCTCCTCCATCAACCCAGCATCTCTTTCAAAATCATTGATTAACAGTTCAACATATTGACGCCTACTTGATTCATCAGGGTTAGAATAAATCATTTTTGTATCAAACCTTCTCCAAATAGCTCTATCCAGTTCATTTTCCAGGTTAGTCGCTGCTACAAAAATGCTATTATCACCAAAATCATCGAGACATTGCAGCAGTGTATTCACCGCACGAGCCATTTCTTTAACCTCGTCATTACTCTCCCGTGTTCTTGCAATGGCATCAAACTCATCCAGGAAAAGAACACAAGGAGATGCTTTGGCATACTCAAATATTTTTCGGATATTACTTCCAGTCTCACCCAAATGGCTGTGAATAATTGCATCTAGTCGAACTAGGATAAGTGGAAGCTCCAGCATTTGAGCCATATAAAATGCCGTAAGTGTTTTCCCTGTGCCCGGTGGACCATACATAACCACTTTATTTGGAATTGGAACTCGATGCTCTTCAAATATTCCCCTCATTCCTAAAATTGTAATGAATTCTTCGACAATCTTTCGATTCATATCGGGCAGAACGAGATGTCTAACCTTTTTGGCACATTCTTTGGGTGTATAATAGGTGCCCATATCGATTCCTTTTGCTCTGGGTAGACGTTGATTGGTGCTGCTTTTATTCATTAATTATTGAAGCTCCTTTAACAAATTATTTACTCAACTCGATTATGGCTAACAATTATTCGTAATTATTACGATTTAAAACATCATACTTTCTTTTTATTTATAATGTCAACCTTTAGCACAAAAAGAGCCTTTATAGTGCCAAGGCTCTTTTGCGATATATCTATTAGATCGTCCATTGCTGAAATCCTGCAGCAAGAGTGGCTGCGGCTCCTGTCTTTCATATCTTACGATTTTCTAATCCGTATCGGCTCTATATCTTCAGCTATAAAAATCTTAACAAAAAAGCACCTCCCCTGTTGGCAAGTTGCTTTTTAAATACTTTGTTGAGAATCTCTACATTTTTGTCCTTCCCGATTGTGCCAATGGAGATCAGATCCTCCATATCTTCTCAGGTATTATCGAATTCTCAGAGGTTCTGGACGCGAACCGATTTAAACAAAGAGGAAATCCTTCCTTATTCGTTCCCCATCGTGCTGATGTCGATGACAAACCGGTAACGGACATCTGAAGCAAGTACACGCTCCCAGGCTTCATCAATCCGGTCAGCAGAAATGACCTCAATTTCAGATGCAATATTATGTTCAGCGCAGAAATCAAGCATTTCCTGCGTTTCACGGATTCCGCCAATCATCGATCCGGCAAACGAACGGCGGTGGCCGATCAACGAAAACACGTTAACTGCCAATGGATCAGCGGGTGCACCGACATTGACTAATGTGCCGTCCAGCGCCAGAAGCGAAAGATAGGCATCGATATTAATCTGCGCGCTTACTGTATTCACGATAAGATCGAATGAACCGGCAAGCTGCTTAAATGTCTCCGGATCACTTGTGGCATAATAATGATCCGCCCCTAATTTCAATCCATCTTCCTTCTTCTTCAATGACTGTGATAAAACAGTAACCTCTGCCCCCATGGCATGAGCGATCTTCACAGCCATGTGTCCAAGTCCGCCAAGACCCACCACAGCTACTTTTTTGCCAGGAGCAGCTCCCCAATGACGTAGTGGTGAATAGGTGGTGATTCCTGCACACAGAAGCGGCGCAGCGGCGTCAAGCGGAATACTGTCAGGGATCCGAACCACAAAATCCTCGGTTACGACAATATGGGTGGAATATCCGCCTTGCGTATACTGCCCGTACCGGTCGATAGCTCCATAGGTGCCCGTATTTCCACTCAGGCAATACTGCTCCTCACCTTTATGGCAATTACTGCACTCTCCACAGGAGTCAACCATACAACCTACTCCTACCCGGTCGCCTACTGAGTACTTTGTGACTCCAGAACCGATCTGACTGACAATTCCGGCGATCTCATGTCCCGGAACAAGTGGATAGTTGACCGGCCCCCACTCCCCGCGGGCAGTATGAATATCCGAGTGGCAGATGCCAGCGTATTTAATCTCAATAAGAACATCGTGCGGCTGCAGATCTCGGCGTTCGATTGTGGTTAGCTTGAATGGACCTTCCTGACTGAATGTAGCGCGTGCATTAACTTTTATCATAGTGAAACCTCTCTTCTAGATAATATTAAAATCTATAACGTCAGCTTTACAAAACATATGTTATTACTTAAAGTTAACTCTAAGTCAAGCATAAAATATATTTGAGATTGGAGATAGATGATGAAAACATACTCCATAAGTGAAGTTGCGGAATCCTTTAACATGACACCACATACCCTGCGATACTATGACAAGGAAGGACTTTTCCCTTCTATAGAAAGAACCACCGGCGGTAAACGTATATTTAAACAATCCGATATGGACGCTTTAAAAGTAATTGAATGCCTGAAGTCATCCGGGATGCCAATTAAAGAAATAAAACATTTCATTGAGTGGTGCTCAGAGGGAGATTCCACCTTACAGCAAAGATATGACATGTTCTTGGAGCGGAAAGCCTCCGTAGAAGCACAGATGGAAGAATTAAAAAAAACGATGGAAGTCATAGAACATAAATGCTTCTACTACAAGTCCGCCTTGGATAGCGGTACAGAAGATGTTCATAAAAATAATAAAATAAAAAGTTCATCCGCTGCTCATTAGAAACGGACCTTCAATTACAGTAAAGGCGGGGCAGATTGATCTGCCCCGCCTTTACTGTAATTCATAAACTTTTTAATTGGTACGCCTTTTTGCCAGAAGTTTCTCCGTAAAATTCACATTAAAAAAATGAACAATAGGTCCCAAACCCAATGCGGATACCAGAGTTCCTAAGCCTATAATGCCTCCTGCCAGGAAGCAAACCAAAGCACAAAGAGAATCCGTAAACATCCGGTGCCAAAAATAAGATACTTTCGGGAAGTTATCCCTCATAATCAGGGACAGGCTGTCGTAGGGAGCTACGCCTACCTCCGATGACTGATACAGAGATACCCCAAAACTGCATACCACTACACCAATCGCTACGATGACCACCTGCTGCCATATCAATTGAGGTTCGCCGAACAGAGATAGCCAAGTACTATGAAAGAAAGTAGCTATGTAACCTAGAAGAATTGCGTTCACGAAAGTCCCGGCGCCAATAAACTTTCGTCCTGTTATGAATTCGATTACAAACAATACCAGATTCAATAAGATCAGAAAATTTGCAAATGTCATACCTGTGTTTTCTGCAAGTGCCATAACCATACCGCTGAAGGGATCATTTCCCATGCCGGACAGCTTAAAAATACTGATTCCCATGCCCAGAAATACATTGCCGATAACCATAATAATCAATCGTTTTTTATCGACGTTATGAAAATATCCTCTCATATTGTCCATCCTATTTTCATATTAAAATGCACCATACAACAACGACGTCATTATATCATATTTCCTATGATTTGACGGTTATCTTTATGGATGCTATTCAATGTTTTGCATGAGCAGATCGGTCAAAACTGAACACTATTTTGAAAGGAATTGAAAAAAATAAAAGCAACCCGTCCGCAGACAAGTCGCCTTTCAATACTTTAATGTTAACGGACCTACCTAATAAAATTTAAGCAACGCTTCGCCTAATAAAACTCAAGATACAGCTTCATAAATGCCCTTTTTTCTATTCTTGAAACATAACTTCGTAACTATCTTACAACATTATCAAGTCCAACCCTTCCAGTGACTGTCCTACTGTTTCTTTTGGAACAACCGACCCATACTTGGATCCTAATAACTAGCCCGCAGATAATATAATCCCGTTTCTGCATCATACACTTCACCTGCGTATTTAAAAGAGTTGGAGATTCCTTCTATCTGGCCAGTGATGTTCCCCCATTCATCATAACTATATTCATTTACAGTTTTTGCGCTAGTGTCTACATTCATTACCATATCACCATGACCATTATATAAGTAATATTGATCTTTATTGGCCGTCTTGTCCTTTTTCACGAGTACTCGATCCCCGCGCACAAACGTGGATTGTTGGATGACACTGTTGTCACACGGCTTCAGAAGTTATTCATTGACGCTGCATTTCGCAGTTACTCTAAGTACAGAATCCCAAAATCACAGCTTCTATGAAATTCTGGTTTGTCCGAATGAACTCTGCTCCATGTTCCAAAATGCGGATAGGTCGTATCGTCTCCGCACTTGTAAAAGTTTCCTCTTATCCTTTTTCCCGGCACTGCCCGAAAGTCTGGAAAATAAGATTGTACCCAAGCCCATGAGATCGAAAAGCTTAATTCCCAATACACTTCTCCTTTATCATTGATTTGATCGGTGGTGGTTAGGACGTGGAAAAGTGCCGGATTAATAGTGATTGGGAAGCGATCATACCGATCCGCTCCTATCTGCAAGAGAATTGTGCCATTCGCATTAAATTCGAAATTCATATAGCGTTGGTCCGAATCCGGAGTAGGCTGAAAAAAGAACTCGATGCAGCTATCCTTATACACGGGATCATTCATGTTTCTATATGTTCGTATTGGATTCTTTTCGTAAACCTTAAACTGAAGCTTCAGATCCTCCTGACTGTAATTTAATCTTGCTGTAACGACCGGGTAATACCCTTTAAGCCATTGATATTGCTTGATGATCTGGACTTCTTCTGTATCTGAAACATCCGTCTGATTTGTCAGACGGGAAATTACTAAGGTTTCCAATTTTCTTTCCATGCTTCATTCCCTTCTGTTCGGAATCCCACTGGGGTTAACAAACCAAAATAACCCCATAAATTAACTTGATTATTTAGATCCGAGATTTCGCACGGCCGTCTACCATTACCTGTATTGGCGGATGAAGGAGACCTCCCTCTCGGGCGAATCCCCCACTTTCCCCTCTCCCAAGGGCACCGTACTCACACAACCCTCGGATCGACCGACTGATGTCGGATGCCGTCCTTCACATGGGTAAGGACCATATAGCCCTTCAACAGGTGTACACCATGCACCGGGTCATCCCCTGTTACCATAACCATGTCAGTCCACCCTTATTTCGCACAAGGTAACGTAATTCCTTCATGGATCGCCCGATCGGCCAAGAGTGCGACCTCCATCGCCCGGTAGGCATCCTCCATTGCCGGTATAGCGGGCAAGTTGTTCTCCAGCATGGACAGGAAATAGTCCAGTTGGGCACCCGTAGGCTTCACGGAGAAGTCCATATTGATCTGCCGGACCGTTCCTTTCCGATGGTCTTCGACCTCGACCAGATTTCCCAGATGCTGATCCTCTCGCGGTCGATCGTTCTTGTAGATGATGCGGATCCGGCCTGCGGGTCCGATGAATTCCTTCCGGTTATCAGTCGGAAGCCCCTTGCCCCACCCCGTCTCAAAGTAGCCGATGGAGCCGTCCGACAAACGGAGGGTCATGAGCCCATAATTGTAAGTGTACGGCGGGACTTCTTCATAAAGACGCTGCCCGATCCCGTTGACGCTTATCACGTCCGCCCCTGTAGCCCAACGCATCACATCGATATAATGGACGCCGCAATCTACGATCGGCGAGACGTCTCGGAGCAGGGACAAGTGGGAAGCCCAATTTTTGGAGGGCTTCAATTGGGATAACCGGATGACCAAGGGGAAGCCGATGGCGCCCTCCCGGATCATCTTCATTACCGCCTGGTACGTGGTGTTATGGCGAAGGATGTGACCGATCAGCACCTTGGTTTTGGCTCCGCCGGCCAGCTTCATGAATTCCTGCGTTTCCCGTGCATTGCCCGCCATAGGCTTCTCGCATAGGATATGCTTCCCTGCAGCGAGACAATCTTTTGCGATCTCCAGATGGGAGGACGGGTACGTGGCGATAATGACCAGATCCACATCGTCACGCTCGATCAATGTCCGGTAATCCGTGCTCCAACACTTGGCTCCGTATTGGCTTGCCACTAAGGAGGCCCTGTCCCGGTTCCAATCCGCCACGCCGATCAACCGGACCCGCTCCTGTTGTGATATCGCGTCCAAGTGGAGAGAGCCCATATAACCACAGCCTATCACGACCGCCCCGTACCTTTTCATGATGCATCCATCCTATCCTTCTCACTCGCGGAGGTTATTTTGTGTTGATCCAAGCTCCTTGTTGGGAGAAGCCGAAGTCTCCCTACAGCATCTAATCTTCTTGGGTGGGCATTAATGACTTACCATTCTTCATGCATATCCTTCTCTTACATTTGTATAATACCGGATTACTACAGAATAGCTTTCGTCTTGTTATGATACCTTGTTACCTTTATTATATAAAAATGATGGATAGTTTTATTTAGCTAAGAAAGTTACTTTTTGCACGATTCCGGTATTCCATCTAATTCTATGTAAGGGATCTATCCTGCTATTTCCCGCCCTCTCCAACACCCGGTCCGCAAGCGATTCCTCTTCCATGAGTGGACTCCCTCTATCCATTAAACGCAGTTCCAGACGGTCGCGCCTCGCTTGTTCCCGAGAAGGAGGCTAAAAGATTTTGAGCTACTCTATGTGTGCCACGGCCTATTGTACGTTGCGATGGAGGAGCGAACCTACACGGTGTTACCCGGGAGCTTATCGTTCTGCCTTCCGGCGTCTACCACGAATGCAACGGAGGCTGATCCGACCACCAAACTGATCGGGATCCATTTTGACTTCTTCGGGGAACTGAACATCAACAGGGAAGAGGATATGGTGATTCTGGAAGAGGGGGTAGTGCAAGGGAAAATTGCGGTGGAGGCAGTGGGAAGTGAGCTGTTGTCCGTTGTCGGAAGAGCCGGTATATCACCCTTCCCACGATTGTGTGCAATTCATGGAAAAGCTGACCCACGAATTTACGATGCGTCCGCTAAGCTACCAGCTGGTATGTAGGAGGCTGAATGCAGGTTTACAACATTTGTCATGCAACCTCATTGAGTTAACCTTATATGAAGTTCGTGTTCCTCAGACCGGAGAT
>NZ_NFUX01000191.1:0-281 GCF_002264385.1 Paenibacillus sp. VTT E-133280 | reverse complement strand
CGAAATTTGGCTGAATATCGTTGTTTTCATTTGGCTTCTCCCCGTCTCTTATTAGCTTTTAAATGCGCCCCAAGATGCTTGAAGGGTCTGTTCTATTTTTTTCAATGCTTGTTCAGGATTGCTCAAGCTCAGCTCGGTCAGACCTGCGTTCAGGGCCTCCCATACATAGATCATGAAGGGGTGCGTTGGCATAGGTTGTGTTTGATCCAAAAGCGACAAAATCATCTTTTTGTTAGGCGCAGCAGAGGCAGCTAGACGGTTCAGCACCTCTTCCTGAGCCG
>NZ_NFUX01000072.1:0-35821 GCF_002264385.1 Paenibacillus sp. VTT E-133280 | reverse complement strand
ACATTTGTCCGTAAGCTCGACTAAAACATGTATTCTAAGGATTTAAGATCCGCTCGGTCCGTCATCCCAAAGAGGCGTGTGCTTAATTAAAAACAGGGCTCCCCATGGCCAACAGTAGAATATAGGCCCATCCCTTGAGTTCATTTCACATTTCTCCGCAATCTAGAAATTTCAAAAATTCTATTATAGCAAGTATAAACGCCTTCGGTGTTCTTAATAGGACGGTAGAGTCTAGGCCATTGGCAGATCCAACTGTTTACGAAACTTATTCCGAACTACGACAGAGAGTGCATCTAGCTCGACAAGCTCTGTCAGAGCGTACGCCTCTTGAAGACCAACCTGCATTAGATGCAGTATATGTGACACGGATGCACCGCCAGCTCCATTTTCTTTTTTAACAATTACGTCACCTACGGGAATTTCTCCCTTTATACTGATCTGACAATTTACAAAATTTCAACTATTTAAAGAAAGGTATTGATAATTATTCTCATATGATTTAATATGATAACGATTCTCATTATCATTGCTTAGAATTAAGGAATGATAAAAAAATATAGATGGGGAGATAGAAAATGAATCAGAAAAAAATTTTATTAGCAGGGTTATCAGCAGTATTAGCTTTGAGTTTGGCGGCTTGTGGGAACGATGCAAAGGACAACGCATCTTCAGAAAAAAGTGGAAATAATGCTGCAGTAGCAACAGAGGGAAATGCAAATAACAAAGGAAATGCGGCGGCAGCAGAGACAGTTGCCACTGAACAAACCATTACATATCTAGGTAAGGATTATATAGTACCTGCAGAGATTCACAATATCGTAGCTGCAAGTCTGGAATCTATGGAAGATGCTGCAATCCTAGGAGTGAAACCTGTAGGCGTACTTGCAATAGCAAATGCCATTCCAGGTTATCTGTCAACTGAATTAGCTGGTGCATCTTTAGTGGGGGATAAATTTGCTCCGAGCAATGAGGCGATCTTGCAGCTAGATCCAGATGTTATTTTAGGGTCTTCCAAGTTTGGTGAAGATGTGTCGGGTGCGCTTAATAAAATTCAAACGATGATTCCTTATTCTCATATCTCAACAAACTGGAAAGATAACTTGCGCTTATTAGGTCAATTATCCGGTAAGTCAGCAGATGCGGAAAAGATTATTAGCGATTATGAATCTAAAGCCGCGGGTGCAAAGGCTGAGATTGGAGAAAAACTGAAAGATAAATCCATTCTTGTGATCCGTATTCGTCAGGGCAGCATGTGTGTATATCCTGCTGGTGTTTATCTAAATCCGGTTATTTACGAAGATTTAGGTGCTACCATTCCCGAAGTAATAACAACTACTAAAGCTCAAGCTGAGCTTTCACTAGAAGCTTTAGCGGAAATTAATCCGGACTATATTTTCTTGCAGTTTGAGACCAGTGAGAATACGGATAATGCAACAGCACTTGATGATTTACTTAAGAATCCGATCTTCAAAAGCGTGAATGCAGTCAAAAACAATCATGTCTTTGTAAATGCAATTGATCCTTTGGCGCAAGGTGGTACGGCTTGGTCAAAAGTAAGATTCTTGGATACTGCAATTGAAAACCTGTTGAAGTAAAACTGAAGGTGCGATGAATAAGATGAATACAAAAAATTGGAATGTTATATTGATCCTATCAACTTCTCCATTATTCATCGTATTAGCAATGGTTGTATCCGTCTTATATGGTGTTAAGGATATTGGAATAGCAACAATCTGGGAGGCGATTACACACTTCGATGCAAATAATGTGGACCACAACATTATTATGACATCTAGATTACCGCGTGTAATCGCCGCTTTATTAGTTGGAGCGGCCCTGGCTGTTTCAGGGGCATTAATGCAAGGCGTTACACGGAATTATCTTGCATCACCATCGATTATGGGAGTAAATGACGGATCGGCATTTGTTATTACGTTGGCTATGGTGTTTTATCCTGGATTATCGAATGTTCATATGATTCTTTTATCCATGGTGGGTTCTGCTATCGGAGCGGGGTTGGTTTTCGGATTTGGCTCATTGGTCAAAAACGGCTTATCTCCAGTCAGACTAGCCATTATTGGTACTGTAATTGGTACATTTTTAAGTAGTATTGCCTCAGCAGTAGCGATGTTTTTTCAAGTCTCACAAAATGTTAGCGTTTGGTATAGCTCAAAAATACATACTGTAAATCCAGATATGCTAATATTGTCCATTCCCTTTATAATCGTTGGTCTGCTCTTGGCGGTTAGTATTTCTAAATCTGTAATGGTTGCCTCCCTAGGGGATGAAACAGCAATTAGCTTGGGTCAACGGACAAAATGGGTGAAAATCATCAGTATTTTATCTGTTATATGTCTGACCGGAACAGCAGTGGCCTTAGTAGGTAAGATTGCCTTTGTTGGTCTAATTATTCCTCATATTACACGTTTTATAGTTGGTATCGACTATCGTTTCATCATTCCTTGCTCAGCAGTCATTGGGGCTGTTTTTTTAGCATTTTGTGATGTCTTAAGCCGGTATATTAACTTTCCGTTTGAAACGCCAATTGGCGTTGTGACCGCCTTTATTGGCATCCCGTTCTTCCTTTATTTAATTCGGGTTAAAGGGGGAGAGCAGCGTGGATAGAAGGAAAATACAGTATAGTCGCTATCTATTGACGCTACTAGCTTTTATCCTGCTTACGCTTGTGGCGGGGTATTTTCATCTAACGAATGGCGCATTTGATATGTCTGTCATGGATGTGATAAAAACGCTGCTGCGAATCCATCCCAATCCTAAATTTGACCTGGTTATTTTTCAATTTCGATTGCCACGGATCATTATTGCGTCATTAGTAGGCATAGGTCTGGGGATGGCTGGAACGGTCATTCAAGGCATTACCCGAAACGGGCTGGCTGATCCAGGTATCCTTGGGATTAATGCAGGTGCCGGAGCTGCCATCGTTGCATTTATGTTTTTCTTTCAGATGTCAGGGGTTACTTTTTTTAAAGAAAGCTGGTTTTCGATACTAGCCATGCCACTCTTTGGTTTTGTGGGGGGGCTTGCCGCAGTTGTGGTTATCTTTATTTTCTCTTGGCGGAATGGTGCACTTGATATGCAACGTTTGATATTGACAGGGATCGCGATAAGCAGTGGTTTTGGGGCGTTGTCGTTGTATCTTTCTTTAAAAATGAATGCAAGTGATTACGAAATGGCTGCGGTATGGAGTGTTGGAAGTATTTACAGCGCGAATTGGACTTATATCATAATGATCACACCTTGGGTGCTGATTTTAGGATTTGTAATGTATCGAAAAAGCTACTTGCTCAATTATTTTCAATTGGAGGATTCCAGCACAAAAAGCTTGGGAATCTCCGTAGAAAAAGAAAAGCTAATCTTTCTGTTATGCAGTGTAGGAATTGTAAGTGTATGTGTGTCTGTGTCCGGTTCTATAGGTTTTATAGGATTGATGGCTCCTCACATCGCTAGAAGATTAGTAGGGATTAATCACCGCTATATTATGTTATCCAGTGCAGTGGTTGGGATGTTCTTGCTTGTGATCTCGGATTATTTTGCCAAAACATTATTTCAGCCAGCAGAGTTACCTGTGGGAATAGTCGTTTCGATTATTGGCATTCCTTATTTCTTATATTTATTAGCCAAGTCTAGAGTGTAGGGGAGAGTGAGCAGCACATATGTCAACACAAGTTGAACTCGAACACACAGAATCATGGAAACTAGAATCTCAGTATATGGGTTACACGTATGATATAAAGGTCTCACTTCCGAGAGTAGAAGCACCTGAGAAGGGATTTCCTGTCTATTACATGCTCGATGGGAATTCATATTTTCAATTGGGCCGGGATGTCGTGAAATTGCAGTCCAGAAATGCGCCGAAAACTTTGATTGCACCAGCCATCGTGATTGGTATTGGGCATTATGGTTCAGACGATGAGGTTTCTAAAAGAAGATTTTATGATTTTACGCCTACTGCGGAGCAGTATGTATATCCAGATCGTTTGAAAAATGCTGACTTAGGGCCACATGGTGGTGCCGAGAAGCTCTTATCTTTTTTAGAGTTAGAATTGATGCCGCTGATCGCTAAAAAATATAATGTCGATCCACAGAAGCAAGCCTTGTTTGGTCACTCATTAAGCGGTTTGTTTGTCCTATGGACACTATTCACTCGTGCGGAGCTATTCCAGTATTATTTGGCTTCTAGCCCGTCGATTTGGTGGAATGATCATGAAATCCTGGCCTATGCGGATCAATGGTGCAATCAGGGTCACATGACAAGACCCGAGCAACGAAAGCTGTTGATCACAGTGGGCAGTGAAGAGGCGTTTATGGTCGATGATGCTAAAGGATTATTTTCAAAATTGTGTGAGTATTCTTTGCCGAATTTACAGGTTGAGCATTACGTAGCGCCAGATGAAAACCACGCGTCAGTAGTGCCGACCATCATGAGCAGAGCGTTCCGTCTGTTGAATAGTTAAGGAGGGGGATGAAGAAAATCATGTTAGGAGAACTAACTACCTTCGAACATATGGGGCGACAAATCACCGTGTATCTTCCTAAAGCATATCAATCGTTTACAGAAGGAAGCTTCCCCGCGGTTTTCTTACAGGATGGCGATTTTTTGTTCAAAGAATCGATTGCAGCTATAGAAAATGATGTGGAAGAGGGGATTACGGATCCGGTTATTTTTATCGGGATTGATTCTCAGCATCGTAATGATGAATATACACCTTGGGAAATGCCTGCTCTTTTTAAAGATTGGTCCTTTGGGGGCAAGGGGGATGCCTATTTAGATTACGTCTATCAGAATCTTGTTCCATATATTAAAAGTGCATATCGCATCTCTCAAGAGCCAGGCAAATTGGCATTAGGCGGTGTTTCATTAGGTGGATTAATAAGTCTGTATGCGATGTACAGGACGGAGCCAATTTTTGATAACTTTTTACTCATATCTGCGTCTGTGTGGTTTAAAGATTTTATCGATTACATGGAGATTACAAGGTTAGATCGGGAATGCAAAGTTTATATGTATGTAGGTGAACAGGAAGGTATCCAGAAGACTAATGCACAGAAGGACATGGTCCCTAATAGCAAACGTGCTTTTAATCTTTTAAAAGAGAAGATAGATGGAGCGGATCATCGTGTGAAGTTTGAGACAGATCCACTGGGAACGCATAATGACACCTTTTTCCTACAATATTTTCCGAATAGCATCCGATTCTTGTTTCCCGTAAAATGATAAAAAGGACGAGCAGGAGGGAGTATCCTTGCATCGTCCTATTTTCACGGCTTTAGTTGCTCTTCTGTAAATTCTCAAGATGTACGTCCAGATTATCAAAGGTTTGAGAGATACCCGGCAGCATCCCCATATCAATCACTTGTTGTAACGCTTCTGGAGAAGCGTATTTGCCGGTGTTTACCAGCTTCGTTTGACCATCCAGCTCGATAAAATCTAGTTGTACAAGCGTTTCAGGCAGATCTTTCGAAATATTACCCTCTGCATCTGAGAACCAGTCCGTATAAATAATTTGCTCCGGAAACGTAATTTCCCGATAAAGCGCTTTGCCCCATGACTCCCTACCGTAAAAATCACCCTGATTCTTATCCTCGCATTTCATGCAATAATGCCAAGTCCCCCCTGGACGGAAATCGACATGACATACGGGAATCGTCCAACCTTTAGGCCCCCACCAATGCTTCAAATGCTCAGCCTCAGAAAAAGCCTTAAAAACTAGCTCACGTGGAGCTTTAAAAATACGCTCTAAGATTAGTGTGCTGCCTTCAACTTTGTGTACTAGGTGGTTGGTTTGGTTAGAATTTGTCATGGGATAGATCCTCCTCGTTTACTTTTCCTTATCTGATTCCTTGCTTTGTAGCTTCTGCAAATAATCATCCAGTCGATCGTAGCGTTCCTCCCACATATGGCGGTAGGATTCTAACCAAGTGTCTATTTCCTTAAATGGTTCAGGTCGGAGCTTGCAAATACGCCGATTAGCAACTGCTTGCACTTCAATAAGCCCCGCTTCACTGAGTACACGCAAATGCTTAGACGCTTGAGGCTGCCGCAGCTGAAGATTTTCCGCAATCTCTCCAACGGTTAGGGGGCTATCGCGTAATAGTTCAACGATCTGCATGCGGTGAGGCTCAGCTAAGGCACTCATTACGTTAGTATTCATAAACAAAAATCACTTCGATTCATTGAATTGATTCGTATTTCCTATTCGTGATTACAATATACCATCATGCGAATATTCCTGTAAAGGTATATTTAAAATTTTCATTGTATGATAACTTCAAAAGAAGGGCATAGTACAAGCATTAAGAAGAAAAATGTTCCATGATAACCACTAAACTTTACAAAAAACATAGGAATAGATATAATTAAGTATAACTTATCGGTTTTTGATGTACGCAAGGGGCCTAACGCCAGTAGGCTCCTTTTGTATTTCTTGGCCATGTTACAGGAGGGTGAAGGTCATACACAATGAAAAAATTATGGTTTGTGTTCATTATGGTCCGCATGGGGAGCGTTTAATCCGGCGTGGTGTGCAACTGTCTGAAATAATAGGGGCCCCATTGTTTGTATTAAATGTCGATAGTTCGGACAATGATGAATATAATCAGAGCAAAGAAATGTATATGACGGTTTGGAAACGTCTTGCCGATGAAGCTGGCGCAGAGTTTATCATTCGGAAACGTGAAGGCCGTAAAACAACTGATATTATTGTAGAAGTAGCTGAAAAGAATGAGGTTACACAGATTGTCATCGGACAATCTGCCCAGACTCGATGGCAGGAGCTTACCAAACGTAATTTCATCAATGAACTCATTGGTAAAATGAAAATGATGGATCTGCATGTCGTGGCCGTTCAACGGATGCGCGCCGGGTTGGAAGAAACCCATGAGGAAGGTGTAATCGCCTACCTGGTCAAAATTGGGGATGAGTATCAGCTCAGTGATGAACCCAAGGGAGAATATTCGCTTAAAGGAAAGTTCTTTCACGAATTACACACAGAATTTGAGAACGGTTTATTCAGAATTGAGCAAGAAGATGGAAAGGCTAGATATTTGCATATTTGTGATGGCACATTGACCGATTCTTTATAATCGGGCGTGCCCTTATCTTCATGAGGGCCTATTATTAAGGGCCCTTCCAATCATATGATCTTTGGCTTTTGGTAAAAAAGTAAGTACTAAAGTTCACAACTTGATAAGCTCAAGTGGAAAAGGAGGACTGCCTTTGCTGCATGTAATCATACTTGTTCCGTTTCTAATGGCCTTAGTAATCGCACTTTTGACCAAGAGAGCATCCAACCTTCATAGAGGATGGCTTGTTTTCCCCGGTTCGCTCGCTTTGTTTGTATATTTTTTAACCCGGATTCCCGTGATTAAGGGAGGGGATTTGGGATATGAAACCGTTTCGTGGATTCCTTCCCTAGGGATTGACTTGGTTTTCCATCTGGATGGATTAAGTTTACTCTTCGCTTTGTTAATCACTGGAATGGGTAGTCTTGTAATTATCTATTCGATTTATTATCTAGACAAGCGAAAAGAAGCGTTGACCCCTTTTTATATTTATTTAATGTTGTTTATGGGAGCGATGCTTGGCGTTGTGCTCTCGGATAACTTGATGGTGCTATACGGTTTTTGGGAATTAACAAGTGTCTCGTCATTTCTGTTGATTGCTTTTTGGCATCGGCGGCAAAAATCGCGGTATGGTGCTTTGAAATCTATGTTGATTACCGTATTTGGTGGTTTAGCGATGTTTGCCGGCTTTTTAATGCTGTATGTGATGACAGGCACCTTCAGTATTCGGGAAATTTGGAGCGAGGTTGGAGATATTAGTGGGCATGCGTTGTTTATTCCAGCGATGCTATTAATTCTATTAGGTGCATTTACCAAATCAGCGCAGTTCCCGTTCCATATCTGGCTGCCGGATGCCATGGAGGCACCGACACCCGTAAGCGCATATCTTCACTCAGCAACGATGGTTAAAGCTGGATTGTATCTTGTCGCCCGTTTCAGCCCTATTTTTGCGGGGCAATATGAGTGGTTCTGGATTGTGTCAGGCGTCGGTTTGATCACCTTGATCTATGGTTCGATCCAGGCGATGAAGCAGACGGACCTGAAGGCTCTATTAGCCTATTCAACAATTAGTCAACTTGGACTGATTATGGGATTGCTGGGAATGGGATCGGCAGCGGCGTTTTATATAGGGGAAGAAGCTGTCTTTTATACTGCTGCAACAACAGCGGCTATCTTTCATCTTATTAACCATGCTATCTTTAAAGGCTCATTGTTTATGATGGTCGGTATAGTTGACCATGAGACGGGTACCCGCGACCTGCGAAAGCTGGGCGGACTGATTTCCATTATGCCGGTTACCTTTACGGTAGCGATGATCGGCAGTTTCTCGATGGCTGGTTTGCCGCCATTTTCCGGGTTCTTAAGTAAAGAGATGTTTTTTACAGCTGTTCTGAATATCCGAAACCTGGATATATTCTCTATTCCCTCGTTGTTTACGCTCTTCCCGGTTTTGGCCTGGATTGCCAGCGTGTTTACTTTTGCATACAGTATGATTTTGGTATTCCACACCTTTTTCGGAAAATATCAGCCTGAGAAGCTGGACAAAAAACCGCATGAAGCCCCATTTGGACTTCTGCTTGCCCCGTGCCTGCTTGCAGTGCTGTCTATATTTATTGGTTTTTTCCCGAATATTTTATCTAATACACTTATTATCCCTGCAATGAATGCTATTCACCCTATCTTGCAGACCGGGGAACCTTTTGTTGTGAATATCCATTTCTGGCACGGCTGGACACCAGAAGTATGGATGACACTTGGTGTTGTGATTCTTGGTATTACTGTATACCGAATCTATGGCCGCTTAAGTCTGGTCGATAAAGAATGGGGCAGTGGCTACACTTTAAATCAAGTCTATGACGGAGTAATCCGGCTGGTTGAGAAATTGTCTAGATGGGTGACTGGTTCTTATATGACTGGTTCCATGAGACATTATTTAATGTATATTTTTTCCTTCTTGATCGTAACGATTTGCGGTGTCGTCTGGTATTCAGATGGAATTACACTTGGTACGACGGAGTATACTCCTTTTTCTTTGTTTGAGGTTATTGCTGTAATGGTTTTGCTTCTAGGTGCTTTAGCTATTCCGTTTGTACGTTCGAGAATAACAGCCATTTTGTTAACAGGAATGGTTGGTTATATGGTTACTTTGCTCTTTGTTCTGTTCAGAGCTCCTGATCTGGCGCTTACACAAATGATTGTTGAAGTGGTATCTGTTACCTTGTTCCTGCTATGTTTCCGGCATTTGCCTAGGCTGAAAAAAGAGAAGCTCAAGCCTCGTGCGCATTTCCTTAAACTTATTATTTCCATCGGGATGGGCGTAACGATGACATTGGTTGCACTTGCTGCTTTAGGAAGTAGTCCGTTCGAATCCATCTCGAAATATTATGTGGAGAATAGTTATACTTTGGGTGGCGGTAAAAATATTGTCAATGTTCTGCTCGTTGATTTCCGCGGCTTTGATACTATGTTTGAAATAACAGTACTAGGTCTCGCCTCACTTGCTATTTATTCCATGATCAAGCTGCAGTTGGATGGAGAGGGTACAGCATCCCAACTGAAGAGGGTTGTTCCCTATAATAAGCCTCGTTATTCTCGAAGTGATGATGTGTTACTACAAGCGGTAGCTAAAGTAGCATTCGTTATCATTCTGATATTTTCGTTGTTTTTGTTTTTTGCCGGTCATAATAATCCGGGAGGCGGATTTATTGGGGCTTTGATGGCTTCTGCAGGTTTGGTGCTGCTTGCTATTACTTTTGGGATGGATATGGTTGAGAAGGTGCTGCCTATTAATTATCGTAAGTTAATTGCGATCGGGATTTCGATTGCTTTTCTTACCGGGGTTGGCTCATTTATATTCGGCGTACCCTTTCTGAGCCAAACGTTTGGATATTTCCAATTGCCGCTTATGGGCAAAACAGAACTAACCACTGCAATGTTCTTTGATCTTGGTGTTTATCTAGCTGTTATTGGTGTCACTATGAATATCATACTTACGATCGGGAGGGATAGCTAATGGAGCTCGTTGTTGCCTTGGCGATCGGCGTATTGTTTTCCGTAGGTGTGTATCTAGTCCTTTCCAAAAGCTTGCTACGCATCCTACTGGGTACTAATTTGATTACCCATGGTGTTCATTTACTGCTGCTGACGATGTCGGGTCTCAAGACAGGGGCTCCACCATTGCTTGGTGAAAAAGCAGAGGCATATGTAGACCCGTTACCACAGGCGCTCATTTTGACCTCAATTGTAATTAGTTTTGGAGTAACAGCATTCTTCATTGTTTTGGCATACCGGACTTACCGTTCGACGGGTACGGATGATGTGGAAGGCACCAAGGAGGAGAGACAATGAACAACTTGCTAGTGCTGCCTCTGCTGATTCCGGCCTTTACGGCAGTGATATTGATTTTTCTAAAAGAACGAGTGGACCTGCAGCGTATGATCAGTGCCGTCAGTGTGTTTTTAAATATCTTGGTTGCTGGAATTATTGTGTATCAGGTAGGTACAAACGGAATCCAAACCCTAAATATGGGTGGATGGCTTCCGCCATACGGGATTGTGTTTGTTGCCGATATGTTTGCGGCCTTACTTGTGTTAATCGGCGCTATCGTTGGTGCAGCTTGCTTATTTTTTTCCTTCGCGAGTATTGGGGAAGAAAGAGAACGGTTTTATTACTATCCGTTTTTCCATTTCCTATTAACTGGGGTGTTTGGCTCCTTTCTCACCGGAGATCTATTTAACTTGTTCGTCTGTTTTGAGGTCCTGTTAGTTGCCTCGTATGCTTTAATTGTACTTGGTGGCTCCAAAGGTCAACTGAGAGAGACGTTAAAATATGTATTAGTTAACGTGATTTCCTCTTCCTTGTTTGTAGCAACGCTTGCTTATTTATATGCCGCGACAGGAACGCTGAATATGGCACATCTATCTATGCGTGTAGCGGAAGCGGGACAAGGCGGTGTCATGAACGTCATTGCGGTTCTGCTGCTGATCGTATTTTCGATAAAGGCGGGTTTGCTGCTCTTTTTCTGGCTTCCGGATTCTTATAGCGCACCACCAGTGGCTGTTAGAGCACTGTTTGGGGCCTTGTTAACGAAAGTAGGATTGTATGCAATTACACGTACTTTTACATTGATTTTTATTCAAGACCCGGGACTCACCCATACACTGATCGCCTGGATGGCGGGAGCGACGATGATCCTTGGTGCAATCGGTGCACTGGCTTACAACGATCTGGGGCGGATTTTTAATTATAATATCATTATCAGTGTTGGGTTTATTGCTTTTGGGATTTCTGTCGCGACTCAGGATTCGTTAAATGGTGTAGTGTTCTATTTAATGCATGACATGGTTGCCAAGGCATTATTATTTTTCCTGGGCGGGATGATAATCTCGGCATCGGGCACCGACCGCTTAAAAGAAATGGGTGGTTTAATCCGACGTTATCCGTGGACCGGCTGGATGTTTTTTGTACTGACTTTGGCATTGGTTGGTGTTCCGCCTCTTAGTGGTTTCGCTGGAAAAGTTATGATGGTACGTAGTGGATTTGGACAGGATCACGTGGCTCTTGCGCTGATTGCACTCGCATCCAGCTTCGTAGTGTTATATTCCTTGATCAAAGTATTCCAGCAGGTATTCTGGGGTGGCGAGAAAAGGGAAGAACAAGTCAAACCGCTTCATTATAAAGCTATGATGGCACCGGCGGCTGTACTGTTTGCGATTGTAATTCTGATGGGTGTAGGTGCTGAGACGGTAAATGGATACGTCAGCCAAGCCGGAGCTGTACTGGCTGATCCTGCACTTTACATTAACGCTGTCATGAAGGAGTAGATACTATGGCATTTCAACTATTATTGAATTTCATGATAGCATTCCTGTGGATGTTTCTGCACAATGACTGGACTGGTCCGCGTTTTGTCATTGGTTTTCTGCTCGGTATACTCATTCTGCTCGGAATGCGTCGTTTTTGGCCCAGGTTATATCTCGGAAAAGTGTGGGCGATCCTTAAGCTAATCCTGTTGCTGCTGCGGGAGCTGATCGTTTCTAGTTATGTAGTGGTAAAAGCCGTTCTAAGACCAGAGCTTAATATACGTCCAGCTATTCTCAAATATACTACAGAGCTGAAATCAGATTGGGAAGTGGCTACATTGATCACATTGCTCTGCCTAACGCCTGGATCGGTGGTACTTGAAGTATCGGATGATAATCGGACATTGTATATTCATGCCATGGATGTTGAAGACCCTGCACAGTTCAGAGCTAATATCCGTGATACCTTTGAGCGTGCGATACTGGAGGTGACCCGCTAATGATCCATTTTATTCTTATGTTATCCATTACGATCATGGCTGTAGCAATAGGCGTATGTGCTTGGCGTCTGGTGAAGGGACCTTCCTTGCCTGACCGCGTGGCTGCACTGGATACGATCGGAATTAATCTGTTAGCCATGGTGGCCGTTTTATCGGTCTTTCTCCAAACACAGGCTTTTATAGAAATTATTTTGTTGATTGGAATTCTTTCCTTTATCGGAACGACAGCCTTTGCCAGATATATCGAAAAGGGAGTGGTGCTAGAAAATGGAAATGATCAAGACTACAGGTGAGTTGCTGTTTGCCTTGTTAATTCTTATAGGGGCATTGCTTAGCGCTGTAAGTGCTATTGGTTTGATTCGGCTGCCTGATGTATATCTAAGATCACATGCTGCCGCGAAGAGTGCCACTCTCGGTGTTTTATGTGTCTTGGTTGGGGCATTTCTATATTTTGCATTTTTTCAGGATCATATTAGTGCAAAGCTATTATTAGGAATTGTCTTTGTATTTATAACTGCGCCTTTATCCGCCCATCTAACAGGTAGAGCGGCATATCGTTCCGGTGTTCCTCACTGGGACCGGAGAATTCAGGATGATTTAAAAGAGGTGCTGGAGAAAGAGCAAGTTATACCAGTAACCCCTGAAGGAGATATACCTCAAGAACAAAGGTAGAAGTGTTAGGAATAGTCTTGATTTTCAATAACAGCAGCAAAAACTAAAACAAACCCGCATCTACACGCGGGTTTGTTTTTTATTAATGGAGTACTATTCTTTTGTTTACATCTCAACGAACCAATATTTTTCCTTCTCCAGCGAGCCTGCGTAGCACCCTTGGAAGAAACTCAATGTCTGCTTCAGGAATGTCTAATTGAATACCGTAATGGAAACAGTCCTGCTGTTCTCTATTCCATTTTAGAACTCCTTCTAAGTAAATAGATTCATCCGTAAGATTCATTTCCATACCAATCCGTACTAGGTTATTCTCTGGATTAATGTTGAGGGGTAACGATAAGTGGCAGCCTGTTCGACTGATGTTGAACAGTACAGCTCTTACAGGCTTAGAAGGAACCTGGATTCCGTTAATGCTAAGAATATGAAGATCAAGGGTTACAGGTTCTTTAAGGGTATATCGAAAAGGTTCAGTTCTGCGATTAGTGTTCATATGCTCCTCCATACTTTTCCATCTACTATAAATTATCGACAGGAAAACAGGATTAGTGAAGAGTTATTAAACATATTAAAGATTCGAATTTACAAAAGCTGCATACCTGATTTTTGATTTTATCGTAACAATGTAAGTATTTCTTTTACAGAATTATCTACAAATGATCTTTCAGGACGGGATTTCATGATCACAGTAAGTCCAATTAATGATATGACTAGTGTCTGCGCTAAACTCTTTGCGTTAATAGCGGGATCAAGCTCACCTGAGCGTAAACCTCGATCAATCGTTTCTTGAAATATTACCGAGAGATACATCTGGTGTTCTCTTGTTAGGAGCTCAAATTTCTCATCGTGGGGTGAAAGTTCAACCATTGAATTAATGCAAAAGCATCCCCAGTTCGGATTTTGTCCATATTCTTTTGCCACTATATTTTCGAAAAAGTCACGGAATGCCTCTTTAACAGAAGAATTGTTTTGAAGCTTGTTACGAACATAGGCAGCATGAGAACTCGTATATTTCCGCAACGCAGCTTCAAATAGTCCTTTTTTATCTCCGAAGGTAGAGTAGATGCTAGGCCGTTGAATACCCATTCTTGATGTCAGGTCGCTTAAAGAGGTAGCCTCGAACCCTTTTTCCCAAAATACTTTCATAGCAGCATCTAATGCTTTTTCCTCATCAAATTCACGTGGTCGAGCCATACTAACTCCCTCTTTTCATATCGAACAGTATGATATTATTTTATGGTTTGAATCTTAGTATGTCAATTAAGAAATGGGTTTATAAATCGTCTGTATTTAATTTTTGTTGTTCTATAAGCTAATCCCTTGACAGTTATCTTTTTTTAGAGTTATATTTGTCAAATATATTTACGTACTGATCGGTATGTAATTTATGAATCTGATAAAAGTCAATCTCAGGAGGCGTTAACTTTGGGGGAATCTGTTGAGGAATCGAAAGCTATTATAGTGGATCAAACAGACAAAAAAGCTAAAAAAGTACAAGGAGGGCTTAGAGCGTCGGAACCAGTGCCTGTATCAATAATATCTCGTAGTGTGGCACTTTTATTTTCCGTCGCTTGCGGAATAGTTGTTGCTAACATATATTATGCGCAACCTTTACTGGACGCTATTTCGAACGAGTTTGGTATTTCTCATTCATTCGTTGGACTTGTTATTACAATTACTCAAATTTTTTATGCACTTGGACTGTTGTTACTAGTGCCTTTGGGTGATTTATTAAATCGGCGTTGGCTGATCGCTGGACAGATGCTGCTATCCGTATTGGCTTTAATTGTCGTTGGTACTGCCACCAGCAGTATAGTGTTATTCATAGGTATAGCAGCGGTTGGGTTTCTTGCCGTAGTGACACAGACGCTCGTTGCGTTCGCGGCAACTTTGGCTGCTCCTGCCGAACGTGGGCGTGTCGTTGGTGTTGTGACAAGTGGAATCGTCATTGGTATTCTACTGGCGCGAACTTTCGCTGGCGTATTAATGGATTTAGCAGGTTGGCGTTCTGTCTACCTTGTTTCCGCGGTATTAACACTAATTATGGCATGTGTATTGTTTCGGGTGCTGCCACATTATGAGCACACAAGAAAATCATTATCTTACCTACAGTTGATTCGTTCAATGTTCACGTTGTTTGCTCAGGAACGAACTCTTAGAATCCGTGCTGCACTAGGTATGATGATTTTTACCGCTTTCAGTATATTATGGACGTCTTTAGTATTACCTCTCAGCGCCCCGCCGTTTTCTCTTTCACATACTGCGATTGGAGCGTTTGGTCTCGCAGGGGTTGCAGGCGCGTTAGCAGCAGCTCGAGCAGGTCGCCTTGCTGATCGAGGTTTAGGGCAGAAGACTACCGGTGTAGCCTTGATTCTTTTGCTCATATCATGGTTGCCA
Organism: Paenibacillus sp. VTT E-133280; assembly: GCF_002264385.1. Classification (NCBI taxonomy): domain Bacteria; kingdom Bacillati; phylum Bacillota; class Bacilli; order Caryophanales; family Paenibacillaceae; genus Paenibacillus; species Paenibacillus sp. VTT E-133280. The sequence continues at coordinate 20,370 of NZ_NFUX01000072.1, read as the reverse complement.
ATAAGTTATGTTCAGCATTCGCTTCTTGCATTAATCGTAGGTATTATCCTACTTGATCTTGCAGTACAAGCCGTACATGTCACCAATCAGAGCATGATCCTTACTTTGCGACCTGAGGCACGCAGCAGGCTTACTGCCGGTTACATGATTTTCTATTCCATTGGCAGCGCCACTGGGTCGATCGCATCTACCAGTATCTATGTTTACTTTGGCTGGAACGGAGTGAGTTTGTTAGGTGCAATTGTGAGTGCTCTGGCTCTTCTTTTTTGGTCATTAACAAAGGAGTAACTGAAGGGATGAGTATTCGTGCTGAAAAATTGTAACACTGATCTCTTATAATTAGGTGCGATTTCTAAGTCTTAACGCTCCAGCCAGGGCTATAGTATTTCATGTCACCTGGCCGTGGGAGCAATTCGAAAAGTTTAATTCATCATAAAAAATAACAAAAAGCTCAATTAGAAACTACATCTGTTGTTGAATTAGGGAGAGGGTCTTCTGGTGAAATAAATTCGTGAATGATTTGACGGAAGTATCCGTGATTATCATAGCTATTGTACATACGCCAGGCCATTGTTTCTGAATTTCCAAAAAATAACCGCTCAAATTGGGTTTGGCGGCCACCGAATGCACCAGCTCCCAGTTCCCATGCGACCCGGAATAAGGCATTTCGGTACCGAGCATCCGAGACATTACCCTTTAAATACTGATAGAGGTATGAACCGGCACTTGAACTGAAGTCCGATTCCGAGGTGATCATAATAAGACCGCTTGAGCTGAGATTTTGAACCATTTCAACCATCTTTGGATAAAACTCTGTAAAGTGAATGGTTGAAGCTAGGAGGGGGCCTTTATCAGGTACGAGATATCCAAATTTGTCATGAGCTGCCCCGATTTCAGAAGCGAGCCTTAACGCTTTAAAGGTCTCTAGATACATTATTACTTTGGAAATCGGTACAATCGTGTAGGGTTCAAGGACAGCATTTTGTTCTTCTGCCAAAGATTCTAGCACACCGAGAAAGAACTCCGTTTTAGCAATATAGCGGGTGATGATTTGGTGACCAATATGGGTATGAAAGTGACTCTCACCGAACAATCGGGAACAGTAATTCTCATCCCCGTAATAAAAGATACGATCATGTGGGATAAGCACACGGTCGAATATAACAAGCGTATCCATTTCTTCGTACCTTGAACTTAATGGATGGTCGTAGGTGGAAGTGGCTGCATAGCTTTCGCGGCAAAAAAAAGTGATCCCCGGCAGATCATTAGGTACTGCAAAGGCAAACGCGAAGGGATTATCATCATCCACAAGGGAGGGGGAAGGCGTAGGGAATACTAGCATTTCATCGCATGTAGCCCCTTGTGTTGCCATCATAAAAGCACCGGTTACAACCATTCCTTCATCCTTGATTTCTACAACTTTAGCAGCTATAGAATCCTCTGTAGCATCAACCTGACCGGATATTTTACTTGCTTGAGGCTGGATGAATGCATGGGATAAAGTAATATCATGATCTCGGCAGTAGGCATAGTATTTCCTGAGGTTCTCAGCATATTTTGGATGAAGGTCCTCAAGGATATCGGCAGCAGTAAACAGAGACATGATTGCCGTATTCATATAATCTGGGGATCGTCCTAAAAAACCGTGATGTCTGTTTGACCAGAGTTCAATCATTTTTCTTCGGCGTTCTAAATCTTCAACACTTTTGGGCGGGAGAAAAGATAGACCAACAAGCTCTCCAGTATCAGGCGAAGGGTAGGTCATCTGCGCTAAATAACGTTCGTCACACTGCATGTTGTACATTTCGGCTTGTGTTTGTATGAGGCCTTGAAATGCAGGATGTTTGGATAAGGGCCCTTCGATACGCGTTCCTTTGTACCAGATATTGATATTTTGCCGGTCGATTCGTTCGATGTATTGATTACCATTTTTAATAGGCAAATGTTCCACCTCTTTGAAGATCTGTATTATTATTTTTAATGTACGTAATCATAATTCTTCTTGTACATTGTCCATACACCGAGTCAGAGAAGGGGCCAACCTAACTAGTGATTCGTATTGTTACTTTAAGGTTGACATAAATGAGACTTACTTGTATATTTTTTACATTGGATTACAAGTGTAGTCATTTGGTGAAAAGAAAGGCGGATAGGATTATGTCTACGGAAATTCCAAAAATCTCGGATGCCGAGTGGGAAGTAATGAAGGTGCTGTGGACTGGAGCCCCGCGTACGGCAGGAGAGATTGTTGAAGCTCTTGAGGGCAGCCGGGACTGGAACCCAAAAACGGTGCGGACGCTGATTAAGCGTCTGACGGAGAAAGGGGCTATCGGTTACAACCAGACAGGAAGGGTGTATTCTTATTACCCACTGGTGCGGGAAGAGGAATGCGTCCAATACGAAACACAATCTTTTCTGAAGCGGATCTACGGTGGAACGCTGCGCCCGATGTTAGTCAACTTTTTACAGGATGAGAAGCTGTCCCGAGAAGATATTGAAGAATTGAAGAGAATTTTGGATGAGCGAAAGGACTGAGTCGCTTGCTGGAAGCTGCATACAATCTGTTGGTTAAGATATTGTCACTATCCGCTATGGCGAGCGTGCTGTCTTTGCTGATCCTGGCAACGCGTTTCTTGTTCAAGCATCGATTGAAACCGACCTGGACGTATCTTCTGTGGATGCCGCTGATCGTGAGATTAGCCGTCCCTTGGACCCCGGAAAGTACGTTCAGCATTTTTAATTTGTTGCCGCTGGAGACAGAATCAGTTCAGACTTTCAATATTCGTTCTGCGCAGCCGATTGTAGGTGATTTGTCTGTGTCTTCGATGGACATTCAAGCGGTAGATTCGTCCACGGTCGCTGAAGAAACAGGAACAGGAACTTCACAGCAAGCCGAGAAAACGGAGAGAATGACACCAATAACTCCGGAAATCTACGATCCATTTGAGATATCCAATGCACGTTGGACGCCGATGTATTTGCTGGTTCTGGTGTGGCTTAGCGGAGCAGTGGTAATGATGAGTCTGTCGGTTCGTGAACAGCTGCGATTCACGGCACGGGTTCGAGGGGAACCGGAGATTCGTTCCGCAGATATCCTGCGGTTGTTCGAAACGTGCCAACGAGAGATGAAGGTAAGGCGCCCAGTGAAGCTGGTTGAGACGAAGCAGATTGCCATGCCGACACTGCTTGGCGTTATGCGCCCTAAGCTGCTGCTGCCGACATCCATGCTGCACACGATGGAGGCGAACGAACTGCGTCATATATTTCTGCATGAGCTGGCGCATGTGAAACGTCGTGATATTTCGCTGAATCTGCTGACAGCACTGCTGCTGGCGCTGCATTGGTTCAATCCGTTGCTTTGGTATGCCGTTAGCCAAATGAAACGGGACCAAGAGGTCGCCTGTGATGCGCTGGCTTTAAAGCATATTGTATCGGAGCACCACAAAGACTACGCACGGACTCTTCTTAAACTATTGGAAACATTGACCGGTCCAATCCGAGTGGCTGGTGCAGCCTGCATTTCAAGCAGCAAGAAGGAAATGAAAAGAAGGATAACCATGATCACCAGGCATAAAAAAATCACTGCACAAAACACGGTGTTGGGGTTAGCAGTAATTATGGTCTTAAGTGGCTGTACCTTGACTGGGGCAAAGCTGAGTTCTACATCAGCCCCGGAGAAGAATGTTGTTATCCCGTCAGCTTCTCAGGTTAAAGATATACCTGCGATCGATCCCAAAGGAACCCTATTAGCGGAGAAGAACGGAATTACTATAACTGCAAAGCCCACGGCTGAGCATGCACTTTTGCATGAAGTCACGGTAGATGTACGTGGTGAAGTTAACAGAACGTTTTTATGGGATGCTGGTGAAGATGAAACGCGGCCTCCTTCCATTGAAGAAGCGGATCTTAACGGGGACGGTATTAAAGAAATCTTCATTCGTATTACTACCGGCACGGGAACAGGGCTCTCCATGAGTGAGATTCATGTGCTCCAGCCTGACACTCTGGAAGAGCTTGTGGTAGAGGACCCGGTCGAGGCGCTAAATCGGAGGCTGAAATCCTCTATTACACACCGGAATAACCACACCTACGTATCCGCTGAACTAGACGGAAAGCATTTGACTAAAGTGTATGATCACACTGAGGGAGCTTGGGGCAAGAAGATTGGTTTTGGCGCCGTAGTTTCGTATGAGTTGGAAGGAGATCGTATTGTAGCCCGGTTGGCAGGAGCAGCATCCATCTCTGAGTTTCCGCTTGAAGTTATTGTTATTTATGGCAAGGAACTTACCATTGAGAGCGCACAGATATACTATGGCTCGTTTATTTCTCCTCCGCTCAGTGAACAGGATATTAAGTCCTTGCTGGATAAAAAGCTTCCAGCTAGCGGCTGGACCTTTGGTAAAGAAGGCGATCAATACAGGATTGATTTTATGGATCCACCGAATGGCGAAGGGGAAGGCCTTAGCTATAAAATTAATCCGCTAACTGGAACAGTTCATGATGTAACTTCTGGCAGTCCAGTGAGAAGCCTAGTGAATCGAGAAGCGGTAGATCTGTGGGACATATCTAACGGTAAGGAGTACCAGAAAGAGCTATATAGGTTACTTCAGCCAATATTTGATACAGAAGGCTTCGAGTCAACAGATGTGGATTGGATTTCCGGCTTTATTGGAGATGGTTATTTGTTCAGTAATGTTAGGCAAGGCGGCAGAGAGTTCACGATAAAAGTGGATGTCTTCACCGGTCAATGGGAAGAAATTGCTGACCCGTATAAATAGTTATGTCGATGTCGAAGAACCTCTTAACAATAAAGAAAGCCCGTGCCTAGCACGGGCTTTCTTTATTGTTACTGACTTAAAGCAAATGCTTTCCACTCACACCAAATCCAGCCCCTACTGCTGTTGTATTTATTTTATATTTTCAGCAATCCGCTTTTCCTCCTATTTACAATTCGGCTACTCGGTGATACTATATAGTGGTACTAAGCAATACAGAGTAGTATTGGAGGATTTTAATGGATAACCTAACAGAAATGCTGAAGGGAGTTTTGGAAGGCTGTGTACTTGAAATCATCAGCCGGAAAGAAACCTATGGGTATGAAATCGTAAAAACGCTAAATGCGCTCGGTTTCGAAGATGTTGTTGAAGGAACGGTCTACACCATCTTGATACGGTTAGAAAAAAATAAACTCGTCGATATCGAGAAAAAACCGTCCGAAATAGGACCACCAAGGAAATTTTATAGTCTAAATGAAGAGGGATGGCGGGAACTGTCCATGTTTTGGGAGAAATGGGGATATGTTTCGTCAAGACTTACTCAATTGAAGGAGGATAGCCGTGTATAAGAACATGCTCGCTAAATTTAAAGATTTACGTGAACAAAAAAAGGCTTACAAAGAGTGCGTAAAACGTTCAAAAGCGCTCCCAAATGATTACCGAGAAGTTTACAATATCGCATCGCGTTACATGCTGAACTTCTCATCAAACGATTCTAGTGTCATCAACCTGTTTCCCGAAATGCTCGACATGTTTGAGATGGGAGCTGCTGAAGGTCGAGATGTTCTGGAGATCGTAGGGAATGACGTAATGGCGTTCTGTGACGGGCTGCTCGAGGACGTTTCCGCTCAGACTTGGACAGGGAAAATGCGAGCGAAAATGAACGAGTCCATTCACAAAAAACTTGGAAGATAGGGGGGATTAGGATGACATCGAACAATTGGGCGATTGAAGTAATAGGCCTCAAAAAATCATATAAGAACGTGGATGTGTTGCGTGGGGTGGACTTCACCGTTCAGAAGGGTTCAACTTTTGCTCTTCTAGGGTCCAACGGTGCGGGTAAAACTACGATGATCAAAATTCTTGCCACCCTGCTCCAGCCCGACAACGGAAGCGCAAAGATTAATGGAGACGACGTAACTAAGCAACCGGAGCAAGTACGTAAGGAGATCAGCCTGACAGGACAAAGCGTCACAGCAGACTATATCCTGACCGGACGCGAGAATCTGCGAATGATGGCCAAACTCCGCCATTTGCCCGATCCTGACAAACAAGCCGAGGAGTTATTGCGTCGTTTTGACTTACTCGATGCCGCCGATCGCCGAATCTCCACGTATTCCGGAGGGATGTGTCGGCGCTTGGATTTGGCTATGAGCTTATTGGGTAACCCTTCGGTCATTTTTCTCGATGAGCCGACCACCGGACTTGACCCGCAAGCGCGTCTTGCTATGTGGGATATGATTAAGGATTTAGCGAGATCAGGTGTCACTGTTTTTCTAACAACGCAGTATTTAGAGGAAGCTGACCATCTAGCCGATCAAATCGCGATCTTACACGAAGGTCATATCGTGGCAAGCGGCAGTCCCGCGGAGCTTAAAAATAGATTGCCTAAGGGTCATATCGAGCTTCGATTCGACAATGAAACAATGCTAAATCAAGCACAAGATCTGTTAAAGGAATTTAACGCGACGGCAGATTCGAACAATCTCACGCTCACCGTCATTACAGACGGAAGTACGAGACAGATGATGCGCCTGCTAACAAAAGCAGCGGAAGCTGACATAGAAATTGCCGAGTTTGCCCAGAAACTGCCCTCGCTTGAGGATGTTTTTCTCGCGATCGTCACTAGCAAAAAGGAGGACTCCCGATGAAATTCATTCATTTTCTAGGCGATACCGCCGTCATGAGTGGGCGTGTCATTCGCCATTCCACACGTAGCATCGACACGATTATTACCGTTATCGCTATGCCGATCATGATCATGCTGCTCTTTGTTTACATATTTGGCGGAGCGATGAACACTGGTGATGTAAGTTATATCAATTATATTGTGCCCGGAATATTGCTCTTTTGCATTGCTAGTGGCGTGGCTTATTCTTCTCTTCGTATCAATAACGATCTCACGAAAGGCATATTTGAGCGTTTTCACTCCATGCCGATCGCAAAAGCCTCTATTCTAGGCGGTCATGTGGTTGCTTCATTAGTTTTTAACGTCATTTCATTGCTCGCCATTTTCCTTGTTGCCTTCGGAATGGGATTTCGGCCGAAAGCGGATGTGCTCGGTTGGATATTAGCCATTGGTATTTTGCTGCTTAGTATCCTTGCGTTTACTTGGATTGCCGTCACCTTCGGCTTGCTTGCTAAATCATTCGAAGGAGCCGGAGTGTTTTCTTACATTTTGATGTTACTTTTATTCGTTAGTTCTGCCTTTGCGCCGACTGACAGCATGCCTTCGGCTATCCGCGTATTCGCAGAATATCAGCCCATGACACCGCTTATTGAGAGCATTCGTTCTCTTTTACTCGGAGGAACGGCAGATAAAACTACGCTTGTGGCGGTATTATGGAGTTTAGCAATACTTGGGTTTTTCTGGGCTTCCGCTATGCGAGTGTATAAACGGAGAATGAAATAGACGTATAAAAGAGCCGGTGGCTTCTCGAAAGAGGGGGATACCGGCTCTTTGTGTGCACAGGCTAATTTTAAGATGCTGGCTGAATGGTGGGGTGAATATTTCTGTGCTATTCTTGAAATGTGATTTATATAAAATTTTTGTACATAGAATTAGTAGTACCGGATTTGGTGATTATTTTCAATAAGCGAATGGGGAATGAATGATATTTTTAAAAAAATGGGGGAGTAAGTTATAGTGATACCAAACGAAGCACAAAACAAAAAACATTGGAAACGCGATATAATTATCTTTCTAAGTAGCCAAACATTGTCGTTATTCGGTTCTGCGTTAGTTCAATATGCAATTATGTGGTACGTTACGCTGACGACAAAATCAGGTATGATGATGACATTATTTATTATTTGTGGATTCATTCCTACCTTTTTATTATCACCTTTTGCAGGTGTATGGGCGGACCGTTTCAACCGGAAATATCTTATTATCATAGCAGACGCCATGATCGCCTTTGTCACACTGATTTTAGCCATTACATTTTTGCTTGGTTATGATGAAATATGGTTGTTGTTCGCCATTGCTGCAGTTCGTGCACTCGGAGCTGGAATTCAGTCGCCTGCAGTTGGGGCAATATTACCTCAAATCGTGCCAGAGGATAAGCTGACGAAGGTAAATGGGATCAATGGAAGTCTTCAAGCGCTTATGATGTTTGTTGCACCGATCGTAAGTGCGTCACTGCTTGCTATGGCAACCATCGAGGTTATTTTCTTTATCGATGTTGTCACAGCGGCGATAGCAATCTTTACATTATCTTTCTTTTTGAAAATACCGTTGCATATAAAAGCGACTGATAAACAAACGACAAGCTATTTGGACGATTTTAAACAGGGTTTAAGTTATATTAAAAACCACAGCTTTCTCAAAACTTTTTTCATTTTTTTCGCCTTTTTCTTCGTATTGATGGCACCGGCAGCATTTTTAACACCGCTACAAGTGACACGCAGCTTTGGAGATGATTATTGGCGTTTAACTGCCATTGAAATTGCTTTTTCTATCGGTATGATGGCTGGCGGAGCTATTATTGCCTCATGGGGCGGCTTTCGAAACAAAGTATATACAATGACTTTTGCTAGCTTAATTATGGGTGTATGTACATTAGCTTTGGGTATTGTACCTGTTTTTTGGATCTACTTGGCTATGATGGCTGTATTCGGCGTAGCTATGCCCGTCTTTAATACGCCGACAACTGTAATGCTACAAGAGAAGGTAGATCCGGATTACATGGGGCGCATATTTGGAGTGTTCGGAATGATATCGACTTCCATGATGCCCATTGGAATGCTGATATTCGGTCCGCTTGCAGATATTATTGAGATTGAATGGCTCCTAATTGGAACAGGATTTTTTATTGTAATACTGTCCATTTTTTTCATACGTAACAAGCGTTTGGTTGAGGCCGGGATGCCGTTAATAAAGGAAGCATCACAAGAGCAGGAGTAGGCTGTACCTGCGAGAATAAGGCGAACATGTGTAAATAAAAAGGAGACCGACAATGACTTATTCACAGATGTGGAACAACGCAGAAAATGAAGCTGAAATTCTCTATTTGGAACAGCAGATTGTGGCCATCAAAAAAGAGATAAAACGAGCAAAAACCGCAGGACAACAGGAGATATTGGATCAAGCGAATAGCAAGCTGGCTGAATTGGAAGCGAAGCTGGATGAGCTAGAGGAGTAGAAGCTAACCGCCCCTTCGTGGCATCAATATTTTGATAGCTTGAATATCGGCCTCGCAACCGTGCGAAGCCAATAAGCAAATACGGTCGTTCCGGTCCATGAGTTTCGCTTATTCTGTAGGTATTGATCGTTGATTATATAAGTCCGTGTGGAAGCGGGGCTTTTCAGACCGAACTTTTCCCACTCTGCCGGATCATTCGAACCTCCAAGCTTTTCAAGCATATTTTCCGACGCGATATTTATTTTAGAAGGAATTTGCTCGTAGGCTTCAGTGATTTGCGCATGAAATTCGTCGATAGGATTGCGGCTGGCAAGGCTCTCCAAGTGAATGCCTTCGCGAAGGTAAGAAACGTATGCAAGATGGTCAGCCCAGAATTCGTCGATATAAAAAAGCCGTACCCGCTGCTCCGCTGGACTCAACGGCTGCTCACCTTTCAAAATTCGGAGCCGCTCCGCGTATAGAATTCGCCTCTGATCCTCCACCATATCCGAATAACAATTCAGTTCCTTGTGGATATCGAAGTTTTGGCCCATAACAATACGCTGAGTACTGGTGATCTTGCTGCTGAGCGCCGTCTCTTCAAGCGCCTCATCCTGCCTGAGAGCGCGATCCGTTTTATGGATGCCGAAGCGAAGCAGTAACTCATCCTCCAAGCTTACATAAAAAACGGAAGCTCCAGGGTCACCTTGGCGGCCGGAACGTCCGCGCAACTGGTCATCGATCCGTACGCTTTCGTTCACATGGGTGCCAATCACGTACAACCCGCCCAGTTTAGCGACAGCTTCGGCTTGCGTGGGGTTGCCGCCACCGAGCCGGATGTCAACGCCGCGTCCCGCCATATTCGTAGACACCGTCACGGCACCGATTTCCCCTGCTTTGGCGATGATGTCGGCTTCTTCCGCGTCGTTTTTCGCATTCAGAACATGACAAGGTACGCCATTAGCCGCTAGCGCCTCTGCCAGTATGGCAGACTCCTCGACGCTTGACGTACCAATGAGAATTGGACGCCCCGTCCTGTGGACCGAGGAAATATCTTGAACGAGTGCCTTAAGCTTGGCTTCTTTATGGTTATAAATCCGGTGCGGATGGTCGATCCGGATGTTTGAACGGTTCGGCGGGATTTGTACGACCTCCAGCGCATAAATATCTTTGAACTCCATTGCGGAAGCATGCGCGGTAGCCGTCATTCCGCAAATCTGCGGATACAGGCTGATAAAGTGTTGAATGGTGATCGTCCCGAGAATTTGTCCACTGGCTGTGGAGGACAGCCCCTCTTTAGCCGTAAGCGCGGCTTGCAGCCCGTCCGGCAAATACCGGTTCTCCGCCACTCGGCCGGTATATTCTTCGATCAGCTCGATTTTTCCGTCCCGGACGATATAATCGACGTCTTTCTTTAATAATGATTCCACATGCAGCGCGCAATTTAATGAAGTCAGCAAGTGGCTGTTATGGCTATCGTACAAATTGCCGCATCCCAGCAGCGATTCCGCTTGCGCAGCGCCTGTTTCATTTAAGTAAACGTTCCGCTGGAACTCGTCGAAGTCGTAATGCTCATCTCGCTTGAGCTGCCGAGCCACTTCTGCGAAACGAAAGCCATCGCTCCTGGAAGAGGGGGAATCGCCGCTGATGACTAGGGGCACCCGTGCTTCGTCGAGAAGCAGCGAATCCGCTTCGTCGACGATGACATAGTGGAAAGGACGATGTACGGTATCGGCTTCGTTTAATGCAATGGTATCACGCAAGTAATCGAATCCCGCTTCTTTGGCCGTAACATAGGTTATATCCTTGGCGTATGCTTCCTGTTTCTCGGACAGGCTCATGCCCGCTTGAACCGAGTGTACCGTTAATCCGAGGAAACGATAGATCGGGCCCATCCATTCCGCATCCCGCTTTGCTAAATAATCGTTAAAAGTCAGCACATGAATACCTTTGCCAGTCAGTGCATTTAGATATGCAGGCATAACAGCAGAAAGTGTTTTTCCTTCACCGGTATGCTGCTCGATCAAGAATCTCTCGTGCAGAGCGATGGCAGCCATGATCTGGACGTCGTAAGGATTTAATCCAAGCTTTCTCTTCGCTACCTCGCAAACTAACGCATAAGCAGCAATAAGCAGCTCATCCAAAGGTGTACCTGATTTTGCTTTTTTTTGTAACCGGAGGGATTCCGCTTGAAGCTGCCCATCGTCCCATTCTTCCAAATTCCGTTTTCTGATGAGCTCCACTTTGTCCTGATAAACTTTCAGCTTATTCTGGGTATCGCGGTCTTTGAATTTTTGCATCAATTTGACAGCTATATTCATAGAAATCTGAGCTCCCCTCGGTAGAAATACGCTTAGTTTTGAACAATATTTGCGCTGATCAGTTGATTAAGATGTCCTTGGATTCAATCTACCAAAATATTCTATTAAATGCAATTTGGACAAATCATGACTAGCATAATGTAAAATTTAAAACTCTAAGCATTCATCGCCATCTTATTTAAGTTGTTATTAGGTGGATGATTTCAATTCTCTAGCGGAAAAGTACAAGAGGTGCATACAGGCTCCTAAATCCGATTTAGGGGATTTGACACAGGCATACGCTGCTTTTACAATTGCCTATGAGTTGATAGACTTATGAGAGAGAGGCATACGCTGTGGAAACTATAGTAAGTCATGCTTGGCCAGAATGGAGTGGAACGCTACGGAAGCGGAGCGGGGGTTGGAACAACACTACTTATTTTGTGGAAAATAACGGGAAACGCGCGGTCCTTCGAATATATGATACACATAAGGACAGAAACAAGATTGAGTTCGAGCATGCTGTGCTGGAGCAGCTTGGAACACGAGCTTTGCCTTTCAACGTACCTCTTCCCATTCTAACGACTACCGGTGAAACTATGATTCAGTTAAGGGAGAGTGGCAAATTCGCCTGCTTGTTCCGATATATCGATGGTGATTCACCTGTGGAGGAAGAGGTTTCCTACCTAGAATCCTTTGGAGCGGTGACTGGAGTTTTATCAGAAGTTCTATCAGTTATTGATCCCGGCCTTACTCCGGTGTACCGGCCATATTATGAATTGCGGACGTCTTATCCGTTATGCAGTCCGGAGGTGATCCGGGAGCTGTGCCTGAATCCGCCGGAACCTTTTAAGGATCTGGGAGATGAGCTATTGATGCTCTCCAGAGCTTATGAAGATATTACAGGTTCGCTGAATGAACTGGAGGGACTGCCACACCAACTAGTGCACGGTGACTTGAATGCCTCTAATCTCTTGGTTCATTCAGAAGACCCGGGGCAGGTGTCCTCGCTGCTTGATTTTGAGTTCTGTACCTATGATTTGCGGGTCATGGAGCCAGCAGTTATTCTATCTGGGCTGCTTGGGCATGTGGAGGAGAAGAAGATGATTCGTGATTTCTGCCGGGGCTTCAGCCGCAGTATCCGCCTCACCCCAGCCGAAATCAGCACCATTCCAGTGCTGATGCTGCTGAGAAAAATCGATGTCTTTCTTCATTTTGTCACCCGTTATCTGGAGGGTACCGATGAAACCCGGGTACTGCATGAGCAGACAAAGCTGCTGTCCGCAGATTTAATCCAGCTGTCTGCAGGAACAGCAGAAATTCTAGTGATATTGCAAGAAGAGCAGGGAAGTGCAAGCAGGCTATAGCTCACTTCCGCTATTAGGTTGCACCGCCGCTCCTTTGCTGTTCAGGATTTCTTTATACACCTCAATCGCCAGCGCCCGTGACTGCTTAAGATCAACGATAGCATTGGGTCTAGGCAGGTGGATAGCTTTATCGGACAAATCCGCAAGCTCCGGCAGCCAGGTGCGTATATAATCTCCGCTCGGGTCATGAGTCTGAGACTGGGTTACCGGATTCATGACCCTGAAGTAAGGGGAGGCATCGAATCCGAGCGAGGAGCTCCACAGCCAGCCGCCACGGTTCAGTACATTATCATAATCGCTCAGCTTCAGCCGGAAGTAACGCTCCCCGTAAATAAATGGACAGCCCAGATTTTTGGTAAGAAACATTGCGGTAATCATCCGCAGCCGGTTCGGCATCCATCCGGTTGTGTTCAGTTGGGTCATGGCGGCATCGATTACCGGAATGCCAGTTCTTCCCAAAGACCAGGCCTCAAAGTATTTCGTACCAAGAATGCTCAAATCATACACCTTCTCATAACGGAAGAAATCTGCATCCAGCCGGGCCTGATACAGATAGAAATCCCGCCAGGCCAGCTGTCGCAACCATTCTTCGCCGTCGGTATCTTCTTCCGCCAGCCGAGTATACACAGTACGTGCTGAAAGGGTACCCGTATTGAGGTGCCGGCTGATCCGGCTGGTGCCCTCCTGTGCATATCTGTCACGGCTCACAAGATAATCCTGTAAATGCAAGTTTATAAATTGCTCAAGCGTATCGTTTACATCCATCTTCTTTCCTGAGGGTGCTAACTCTTTAAGCTGAAGTGTAATCTCCTCTGGAATCTTGAAATCTTCAACAATCCTTTCGTCCAGCGTGGACGTTGACAGCTGAGCCAAGGTCGAAGAATAGGGCGGACGAAACCGCTCTGTCATATAGCTGCGCCAGCGGCGGTAGAACGGTGTGAATACCTTGAAGGGTTCTCGCCGCCCGCACCAATCCATGAAATCTTCCAGATCGCAGAGCATGCTGTCGTGATAAATTTTGAAACGGATGCCGAGTGCAGATGACGTATCGTGCAGGCTCATATCTCTTTGTAAGGCATAGGGGGTGTAATCGGCGTGAACCATCAATTCCTGAATGGGGTAGGTTTCGTTCAGCCTCTTAACAATAATATCAGGTGCGCCATAAAGAATATGTAGCTGCTTGCCTTCAGTGGCGTACTCCTGCTGAAGTCTTGAGACCTGCGTCAGGAAGTTTACCCCGCTATGCTCAAGATAGCGTTGTTTGCGCAGCAGGAAGGGTTCCAGAATCAACACATGAAGGCTGCGAGAGCCAGAAGAACGTATGGCCTCAAAGGCTGGAAGATCACTAGTCCGAAGATCCTTGCGGTGAATGAAGAGAATCATTAAAAGTATTTCCTTTCTGTTATCTGAGAGAATAAACCGCTTGTCCATAATACGATAGATTTAAAGTTTTGGCGATGAACTGTCCCTACTGGAAGAATTGGAGTCAGGAGATTCGGATCATGGGCATTGCATTCACTCTGGAAAGTGTTATAACCATGATATACACCATAACTTAAGCACAAAAAGCCCGCGCCAAGACGCAGACTCTTTATGTTTATTCTTCCCCAATGGCTATGGGATTCCCCTTTACGAGAGGAACCGCTAGGATGATCTTATTTGGCAGCTTCTTCATAGAGGAGGCAACGAAGACTCTTATCCGGGTAGCGCAACTCTGCAATATAGCTGCTACCGTCTTCGAGTAAAAGTTTGACGTCTACCATACCGCGACTATTATTTTTGTCGGTATCTATCAGGTATGCCATAGTGATTTTTCGGGTCTCTCCTTGTTTGTCTGTTACTATTTTTGTAGCCTCGTGAATCCAGGTCGCGTCCTTTTCAATGGCCTTGGCAGCTTCAGCACTGATCGGAGTTCTTTTCAGAGTGAAATTAGCGGCAGTCGTATCTACTACCGTCCGGGTAGGATAATCAACGATTACGGTATATTGCCAGAATTCCTTACCCTGTGCTCTTAAGGTGTCCGCTTTATAAGGATCGAATGTAATCATCCATGATTTTCCATTAAACAATAATATTTCGTTTAAATTGGCGTATACTTCCAGTTTGGAGACGTCAGCACCAAATAGCTTCTTTACACTTGTAGTGGCAAGGGCGACGGCATCGGTCTGACTCAAATCTTTGGAGTCCAGCGGAGTTACAATGTTCCGTTTGGACATGGCATAGTTCATCCGGTAGTGCCAGTCAGTAGTTTCTAAGAGTTCCTCGTCAGTCAATGGTCGATTCGGATAAACGATCCTGTTTTTGTCCAAGTCCCAATAATGCTCTGCTTGTCCCGGCTTTAGCGGAAGTGGCTGCTTGGGACGGAGACCGTCATACAAATACTGGTCTTGCAATATCAGCCTCCGGTTCATTTCATCCTCGGTCATCGGCCTGCTCTCGGTGATCTCATTATCAGGCTTGTCCGCAAAATCATAAATTTGCTGCAATTCTTCTTGAGTCATCAACTGCTGCAGCTCTTTGTTCAGGTCGGATAACGTAGTTTTTACTTTTTCTGCTTCTACCTTTAATACAGGCGTCTTGCTGCTGCTCAAGATCTGCTTGCCCGTGTCCTGCACGACAGGAATGCTCTTGGCAACGCTGGTATTCACAAATCCTGGGACAATCATTGCGCTAACCACCAGTACGCTTCCAGAGAACAAGAGCACTGTGAGTGTAGTGGAAATCTTTCTGATGTTCATTAACTTAACCTCCATTAGGATTGGATGATGAATCTACCTAACCTTAATCCAAAGATGTTATAGAGTAGGAGGGCAGTTGTTATGAAGTTGTAAAAAGATACGCACGCAAGTCCCCATGCCAAGATCAGAGTCTAATGTTAACCTGGCCTGATGTGCTTCGGCAATTTGCCGGCATAAGGACAATCCCAGGCCTGCTCCGCCGTACTCGCGTGAACGCGCCTGGTCTCCCCGGTAGAACGGTTCAAATACACGGTTGGTTTGTTCTGCCGAGAGTCCGGCTCCTGTATCGCGGATTTCCAGCACAGCTTCTCCATTCAGCTCATAGGCCAGCATTTGGATCTCGCTACCCCGCTTGGAAGCATGAATCGCATTTTCAATTAGATTGACTAAACAAGAAGCCAGCAAATCTGCGTCTCCCCAAACAGTAGTGATCCTTTGGTGGACATGAAGTTGTATGTCTGCATCCTCTAATTTTGGGCGTTCCGTCTGTTGGACTGTTTGAAACAGTTCCGGAATGTCCACCTGCCGGAGTGCCAGCGGCTGATGCCGGAGGACAGACAAATCCAGCAGTTTGAAGGCCAAATTCTTGAGACGGAGGGTTTCGCTAAGAATATATCCGCCCGCCGTTTGCTGTTCTTCCTGGCCGATGTTGGCCGTGGTCAGAAATTCGGCGAACCCCTGCATACTGGTCAAAGGCGTGCGCAATTCATGGGCTAAATTATCCACCATCCGCTGTTTCTCTTCAGCCATCTCCGAGAGTTCGGTGACTCGCTGCTCCACAGCCTCTGCCATCCGGTTGAAGTTCAGGGCCAGTTCGCCAAATTCATCTCTACTGCGCAGCTGCACCCGTTTCGTATAGTCGCCTTCGGCGATCGTTTTGCTGGTCTCGGACAGGAGATTCAGCGGCTTACTTAGCTGCCGGATCAGCAGATACAACAGTAGCAGCAGAATTGGACCCGCAATCAAGTTAATCATTACAAAAAAGCGGTTCAGCTCCTGTTGTTTGGCGAAGAGCTCGCTGATATCACGCTGATAGACAAGCCGCATATGCTGGTAAGGAACAGGAAGCGGTGTGGAGAGCTGAATAGACCGAGCGCCTAAGGCTTCAGGCTCGCCGCTATTTCCCGAGCTTTGCTCCATGATGTTTTCATTTTGGGGAGGATAAATCATCAAGCCGTTCTCCCAGAGCTGCAAATAAATACCCTGCTTACGGTAGTAATCACCATAGGATTGGGAGACGCTGGCCAGGAGAATGGGAGTCAATGGGTTACCCCGTGCCTGAATAGAACTAAGGTTCTCATAGATATTGTTGACGATCAACAATTGTTCACTGGAGGCTCTCTGCGTCTCGCTATCTATGTTGAGCTGCCAGCTTTTCTTCATCACCATAATCACACTTACATCCAGGGTGATGACGAAGAGGGGGAGCACCGACAGTAGAATTTTATGCCAGAATCTCATGATTAACTCTGAACTTCCAGGCGATAGCCTAGTTTGAAAATGGTTTTGATCCGTTCTTCCCAGCCCAGTTTTTTGCGTAGCTGCCGGATGTGGACATCCACGGTGCGGGTGTCGCCTTCAAAATCATAGCCCCAGGCTAATTCCAGCAGCTTTTCCCTCGACAATGCAATGTTCCGGTTGCGGATTAATACCTCAAGCAGCTCGAATTCCCTAACGGTCAAATCAACTGGCGTCTGATCCACCAAAACCTGCCGTTCCAGATAACGCACCTCAACGTCATCGCAAATGAAGCTGGATGTGCCTTTTTCCCCCCTGCGCAGCACGACATTGATTCTTGCCAGCAGCTCAAGGATTTCAAATGGTTTAATGATATAATCATCCGCGCCCAGCTCGAAGCCTTTGATGCGGTCAGCTAAAGAATTTTTGGCGGTGATCAATATCACTGGAATCTGAAAATGTGCAATCCGCTGCATAACTTCAAAACCATCCAGCTCCGGAAGCATAACGTCCAGCAGAATCAAATCCGTCTTCTCACGCTCCAGAATTTCCAAAACCTCCGGTCCACGGTAAGCCTTGTTATATGTATGTCCTACCAGCTTCAGATTCATTGTTATTAAATCACTGATCGCTCGTTCATCTTCTACTACCAATATATTTGCCATTCCGTATTTCTCCTCCTGTTCCCTTGCTGACTGAATGCTACTTCCCGTTATACACTATATACAACTAAAGGAAGAATTGTCTAGAAGTTTGGTAGTTTTATCCAGGAATAACATCTATCAGAATAGAATAGTATGTGGTCAAAAAAGAAAAAATGAATCCATACATTGCGAAACGTTACCCTAACAGAATTAACAAACTGTTGATTTCAAACCCATCTAAGAGATTCCAATGTAAGGTATATAGGCCAACCAACTCCAGCACCGCCAGCACATTCGCAGTCGTGACGCGCAGGAGCTAGCTCTGTACGCTAATGGTTTACTTGGCACAGACAAGGTCAACGTCATAAAGCGATATCCCCAGTTTGCTGGATCATACGAACGTAAGGATTTAAGAGCGTTTGCTTCGGAGGCCGGAGGCAAACGGATTGAACGTAAAAAGCCGCCCAAATTTCCCGGGCAGCCTTTCATATTCTTACGCGTGCGTCTTTTGAGATCAAGCCGTTTGCGCCTCATGTTTGCGAGTAGTTACAGTGTCTTCTTTTTCCGTGGACCCGTTGTCCTGACGCTTAACTGCTTCCTCGTCTCGAACCCCATTCAATTCATGTTCGTTCTGATGAAATTCCTTGAGTATATTCTGGTAAATATGAGCCTCTTGAAGGTTCAGTCCGTCGCGATTTTCTTTCAAAACCCAGTTCTCGACCGTTTTCTTCAAGATTTCGCTCTTCCGTTCCAGCAGTTCCGTATAACTCAATTTACTTCATCCTTTCCGGTTCATGGTTTCAAACGCCGGATGGGCTTTTTTTACTTGTCAGTTCGTGCGTTTAGCATCACATCCGACGTAACGTTTACCATTATACAGAAAATCCTGGTCGAACCCAACGCGGACCAACCGTCATCAGATAGGGTGAGCACTACTCAGAATGGAACGGGAGTCCTCAGCGGAACGATTCGCAGAAGTGCGGCCGGATGCTCCGGGATGCTGACAGTTGCTTCTCTTTCATATAATCGTTTAACCAGATATCAAGCACGCGCTTTTAACTCTAATCTTCCTCAAGAGCAACCGTAATCCCCATACGAAACCCAATCACTCTAACTTATTTCATACAATTGAATTGTATATTTGTATATACAGCCTTCTCCAGCGCTAATACAGACGGGGGCGGCAAGCTGATTTAAATGGAAATAAAACCACGAAATAGGAAGTGGTAATTTATCCTATATAAAAATAATATTAATAGTGAAATTATTAAAATATAAATATAAATATAAATATAAATATAAAAGTAAATAGAATAGAGGGTGATAAAATTCTTTTTGGGTTTTTACTGGGCTTATTTATTTTATAATGATGCGGTTAGTAGGAGAAGGGTTATGCCTCCTGATAAATTTAATATAGGCTGGATTACTTTTCTGTCGCCGTTGGGAATTTCACTTTAATAATCTCTTAAATAATAGATCTACGGGATTTATAAGGGCAGTTTTAATATAATGCGATGCGATTTATTTGGAAAAGATCTCTGGAATTTACTAAGAAAATGAATTTTGTTTCATTTTCTGACCTGTTTTATTGATTTCAAACAAGAATTATTCACAAAAATAAATGACAGTACAGGTTCTGGATCGCCTCTCAAACCTTCTTTATAGCCTTGTTTTGAATGATCCTGCCAATTTCCTATTGTGCATTCTAATGATAATGTGGCACACTATGTATAGATAAAACCAAACGAGGCAAAGAATGCCCCGTCTCCTTTCCTTATGGAATAGAGGCGGGGTTTTTTATGATTAGAAATATATTTCGTTGCAGAGCGAGGGGATAGGTAATGGGTTTCGAGAGGGAGCATAAGGAATGGTTATGTAATCATCTCAAACAAAGGAAGGGAGAGCGGCTCGATGCACTTAAACGCGGTCATGGTTACGGAAACCGCTTGTTTGTCGAGCGGGTGTGGTGGCCTCTTGCCGGACATTTTCACGGATTACATCCAGAATATGAAGTTAAGGACTGGCGCGGCAGATCCTATTTTGTAGATATTTTGTGGGAGATCGGAGCCTCGCGTATTGCATTTGAGATCATGGACTATGGCTCACATGGAACGGATCGTAGCAAATACCGGATGGACTTGAACCGCGGGCTTTTTCTACAGTCTCAAGACTGCACGGTGCTCTATATCTCGCTGGATGAGCTAAAAGAAAATCCATCCTTCATTCTCTCCGCGCTGCGGAATATTCTCTTTTCTTATTTGTTAGCAGAAAAGTCTGCGAAGCCAACCGCTGAGAAAGCCTATTCCAGAATCGAGCGCGATCTTATGCGGGCAGCCATCCGGCACCATCGTTTCCTTCGCCCGGCTGATGCCGCGAGAGAGCTGGAACTGCACACGATGACGATCATTAAATACTGCCGTCAGCTGGTGGATAAGGGTAAATTTCGCCCGGTGGCAAGAGGTTCATCTCAGCGGATCATTTACTATGAATATATTGGTACGCTACAAAGTCCAGATTTGATTTAAAGATGAAAGCCGTCGTGAGAATGTGTATGAAAAATTGAATACAATGTGCCGACGGTAGGTAAATGAGTCAAATATATGCGAAAAATCGATCACAATGTGCCTCCGGCAAGTTGAAGGAGGCATGTGTATGCGAAAAAAAGAATACAATGTGCCACCGGTACCGTAAAGAAGGCAGATGTAGGCGAAAAACCGATCACAATGTGCCACCGGTACCGTAAAG